>JAFWFI010000208.1 GCA_017515705.1 Bacillota bacterium | reverse complement strand
GCGCTGGATTATGAAGGCAGCTGCACCGTGAACAGCGGCGATTTGCTCTGTATCGGCACCAGCGGCATGGCCATGGCGCCCAGCAGCGGAACCTATGTGATGTTCGGCAGCGGCGGAATGGGCGGTCAGATGGGCGGCCAGCCCGGAAACATGGGCGGTCAAATGGGACAGACCGGACAGATGGGCCGGCAGACACAGACTTCCCAGGGAAGCGTTTCCATCAGTGCCGGCAGCACCATTACCATCAAGGATGCATCCGGAAACACACTGATCGAGACCACTTCTCCGAAAGCGGCCAACAACGTGATGTATGCATCCGATTCCCTTGCCGGAGGATCCTCTTATACCCTGTATGTGAACGGGACTCAGGCGGCGACCGCATCAGCTGCAGCCGGAAACGGCCAGAGCGGCGGTCAGCCGGGCGGTCAGGGCATGCAGCCGGGTGAAAACGGCGAAATGCCGACTCCGCCGGACGGTACGCAGCCTCCGGACGGTACGGCACCGACTCCGCCGGACGGTACCCAGCCGACCCCTCCGGATCAGTCCGGAACGTCTGTGGCGGGCTTCACCGATGTGAAGAGCACGGACTGGTTTGCGAAAGCAGTGCAGTACGTCAGTACCAGCAAGTACATGAACGGGACTTCCGCCACGACTTTTGAACCCAATACGAACCTCACCCGGGCGATGATGGTACAGATCCTGTACAATATGGAAGGCAAACCTTCCGTCAGTGAAGCTTCTTCTTACACGGATGTAAAGGATACCGACTGGTATGCAGACGCGGTGGCCTGGGCGGAAGACAACGACCTGGTCCAGGGTTACGGCAGCGGAGTGTTCGGAGGATTGGATTCCCTGACCCGGGAGCAGGCCGCCACCATCCTGAAGCGCTATGAAGAATACAAGGGCGGGGATGTGAGCGCAAGCGTGGACCTGTCGGCCTACACGGATGCCAACCGGGTTTCCGACTGGGCGGAAGACGCCATGAAATGGGCGGTCGGCGCAAAGATCATCAACGGGACCTCTGCGACCACATTGGAACCGGCCGGGACAGCCACCCGGGCCCAGATGGCTCAGATTCTGATGAATATGAAATAAGAACTCAAAACTGAAAGACGGAAAGGGGTAAGAAAATGAAAAAGATCATTGCATTAGTATGCTGCGCGGCACTGCTGTTTTCCCTGGCGGGCTGCAGTTCCGGAACCGAGGCTTCCGCATCGGCCAAGGCGGACACCGCCAAGGTTAAAACGGAAGCAAAGGCTTCCAAGCCATCCCATGAAAAGTCCGCGGAAGCGGTGGAAACCGTGACAGGTCAGATCGTTTCCCTGGATAACGGGACGGTGACGCTCCAACTGGGAGAACTGACAGAGGAAGAGACGTCCGCCGATGACGCGGCAGCTTCCGGGGAAGCAGCCACAGAGAGCGAAAAAAGCGGCAAGAAACACAAGACCCGTACATTCACTGCCGGAGAAGAAACCGCGCAGGTAGACCTGAATGGCGTGACCATTACCAAACATAGGGAAGAAATAACGCTGGATGAACTGGAAGCCGGAGACATTCTGGTGATCGGGTACGATGACAGCGGAGCCATCACTTCCGTGAAGGTCAAGACCCTGGGAGGCAATCATGAGAAAGGCTCCAAGGGGTCGAAAAAACCGGCTGCAGAGGAGACGGCAGACGAAACAACGACTGTGGAATGATTGTCGGAAGACCGGAAAGCGGCAGTATGACAGGAAATCGTCAAAAGCCCTGATTTATCGGGGCTTTTGACGTTTTTTGTTGAGTTTTTTTATCCCGCATGTTATTTTTAAAGAACAGAAACAGCTATAAATCCGGCGCTGGCGTGGAAGCTGTAAGGAAGTGTTATGATGGATGTTAAGTTTGACTACGGGATAGAATTTGCCGGACGGACGGATATAGGCCGGCTCAGGAATGAGAATCAGGACGAGGTGATTCTGGTGCCGGAAAAGGGCTTTTTCGCCGTGTCGGACGGCATGGGTGGAATGGAGTTCGGTGGGATATCTTCCGCCTGGATCCGCCGGGTCATGCCGCTGATCATGGATCCCCTGACGCAGGTTCTGAAGAGCACGGAGGACATCGAGTCCGCAGCGGAAGAATTGAAGAAATGCGTGGGAGTCCTCAGCGACCAGCTGTTTTCCGAGGGAAACCGTCCGGACTGGTACCGGTTCGGCGCCACCCTGGCCGGAGTGCTCCTGATGGGAAACAAGGCGGTTTTCGTCTGGCTGGGGGACAGCCGCGGTTACCTTCTTCCGAAATACGGACGGAAACTGAGGCAGATCACCGATGACATGAACGTGGCCGGGATCCTGGTGCGGGCCGGCCGGATGACGAAAGAGGAGGCGGCGGTCAGCTATGCCAGCTCCCAACTCACCGCATTTGTGGGAATGGAACCCCCGGCGGAACCGGAAACTGTCGTGGCGGAAGTAAAACCCGGAGACCGGATCCTGCTTTGCAGTGACGGGCTGTACGGGATGGTGGATGAAGACGAGATCGCCAAAATCATGCGTTCCGGCGACGATCCGGACAGGATCTGCCGGCGGCTGATCGACCGGGCCAATGAAAACGGCGGGAGGGACAATATCGCCGCCGTTTATCTGAAGATCGTAAACAGAAAACCGGCATCGGATCAACCGGCAGGCGATACAGGCTTAAGCTTCGTTTAAGTTTCCGGTGGCAAAATGGTATAATAACGATACCTGACAATTCAATGCTTCAAGCTCAAAAAGGAGAGACTCATGAGACTATTACTGGCGGAAGACGAAAAATCCCTGGCCCGGGCAGTGTCCACGATCCTGCAGAAGAACAATTACTCGGTGGATGTGGTGGACAACGGATTGGACGTGCTGGATTACGCCGAAGCGGCGGAGTACGACTGCATCATACTGGACATTATGATGCCCCTGATGGACGGCATCACGGCGCTGAAGGAACTCCGGAAACGGGGGAACAATGTGCCGGTGATCATGCTGACGGCAAAATCCGAACTGGATGACAAAATCACCGGGCTGGACAGCGGCGCCAACGATTACCTGACCAAGCCTTTCGAAGTGAAGGAACTGATGGCCCGGATCCGGGCGGTGACCCGGGTGCAGTGGCAGCAGAAGGACTCCAAACTGACTTTCGGAAACCTGACCCTGGACTGTGCGGCTTATGAGGTTTCCACACCCTCCGGGAAGGAGCAGCTGACCAACAAGGAATTCCAGCTGCTGGAGATGCTGATGCGGGACCCGAAAGTGAAAATCTCCACGGATACCCTGATGGAGCGGATCTGGGGCTTTGAGAGCGAGTCCGAAACCAACGTGATCTGGGTGCACATCTCTTACCTGCGAAAAAAACTGAAGAAGATGGATGCCAATGTGGAAATCAAGGCCGCCCGGAATTTCGGCTATTATCTGGAAGTGAACGAATAGATGATCAGAAAACTCAGAATCAAATTCATCGCCCTGACCATGCTGTCCCTCTTTCTCGTGCTGGGACTGATCCTGGGCGCGATCAATGTGATCAATTACCATAATATCGTGGAAGACGCCGACCGGACCCTGCAGGTTCTGCAGGAAAACGGCGGGAGCTTTCCCATGGGCCAGAAGCCGCCGGGACAGATGAAGCAGGAGGATAACGCGCAGGCTGTACCGCCAGCGGATTCCCAGGGCGGCAGCCCGGGAGACCGGGACGAGATGTTCCGGAAGGACCGGGACGGCATGCACCGGGAGACCCCTTATTCCGCCCGGTATTTCTGGGTGCTGTTTGACGGGAAAGCCGGCGTGCTTCAGACCAACACGGACCGGATCATTTCCGTGGACGAGAGCACGGCGGAGGACTATGCCGGGGAAGTGATGGACAAGAGCGCGGAAAAGGGCTTCTACGGGGATTACCGGTATGTAATCGCGAAGGAAGACGGATGCACGCGGGTGATTTTTCTCGACTGCTGGTCGGACCTGACCACCTTCCGGGATTTCCGGACGGCCAGTATTCTCATTGCCCTGGCCGGTATGCTGGCGGTCTTTTTGCTGATCTTCTTCCTCTCCAGCCGGATCATCCGGCCCATCTCGGAGAGTTATGAAAAGCAAAAGCGGTTCATTACCGATGCCGGACATGAGATCAAGACCCCGCTGGCCATCATCGACGCGGACGCAGAGGTGCTGGAGATGGATGTGGGGGAAGACAATGAATGGGTGGCGGACATCCGTCAGCAGATCAAGCGGCTGACGGGACTGACCAACGACCTGATCTACCTGTCCCGGATGGAAGAAGGGGGACAGAACATCTTGAAAACGGAGTTTTCCTACTCGGAAGCCATGGAAGAGAGCGCCCAGCCTTTCCGTTCCCTCGCGAAGGTCCAGGAAAAGGAGCTGTCCATCGGCATTGAGCAGGATGTAACGATTCATGCGGATGAAAAATCCATCCGCCAGCTGGCTTCCATCCTGATGGACAACGCCATGAAATACTCGCCGAAAGGAAGCGAAGTATCGCTGAATGCCGGCAAAAATGCCCGGGGCGTGTATCTGACGGTGGAAAACGAGGCGAAGGGGCTTAAGCGGACGGACGTGGAGCATCTGTTCGACCGGTTTTACCGGGCGGATGCCTCCCGGAATTCCGAAAAGGGCGGACACGGCATCGGCCTGTCCATGGCCCGGGCTATTACGGAAGCCCATGGCGGGAAAATTCACGGGGAACTGCTTTCCGGCGAAAGGCTGCGGATCACGGCGCAGCTGCCGTCGAGGAAATAATTCGGTTGAAGGGCCCGCCGGGGTCTGATACAATAAGGGCATAAGATGTTGCTTTTGGAATACAGGAGGTTGATATGAAGGGGAGAATGATGAGAAAAGGACTGGCGGCAGTTTTATCGCTGGCGATGATTCTGTGTCTGCTGACAGCCTGCGGAGCCGGCGGCGGAGGAGAGAAATCCGCAACCAACATGACGCCGGAAGAAGTCCTTGCAGCGGCATCCAAGAATATGGACAGTCTCGAGAGCATGAGCTATGACATGGATATGGACATGGGCTTTGCCATTGCCATTCCGTCTCTGGAGGTCGATGAAAAGCTGGATATCAGCAGCAAGTCCGAAGCAGACTATATCAAGGAACCCATGAAGATGAAAATGACCATGAATATGGACATGGGAACCGGAGAAGCCATGGACATGCTGATGTACCTGGTCCAGGACGGTGATACCTATATCACCTATACCGGCATGGAAAACGAGGATGGCAGCTTCGACTGGGTCCGTCAGGTGATGAGCGACCTGCCGGATATGTCCCAGTACAAGGCGGAAGACACCATGAAACTCTACCTTTCCAGCGGGGAAAGCTTCAAGGAAAACGGCACGGAAGAGGTGAACGGTGTGGAAGCGGTCCGTTATGACGGTGTGATCAAGGGCGAAGCCATGCAGGAAGTCATGGACAGCTCCGGAATGACGGAACAGCTGGCGGCGATGAACCTGGGAGGCGATGAAGACCTGTTCAAAAATGCGGGTGATTTGCCCATCAGCATCTGGATCGACCGGGAGCAGCTTCTGCCGGTGAAGTATGAAATGGATATGGCCGCCGTCATGCAGTATATCATGGAAAAGGCCCTGGCTCAGCAGCTGGAAGGCCTGGAGGGCACGGGAGAAATGAAAATGACGGTCAGCAAGGCCTTCGTTTCCATGACTGTGAAGAATTTCAACAGCGTGGAAGACTTCGAAATCCCCCAGGAAGCCCTGGATGCGGAAGAACTGGACGCGGCAGCGGCAGCGGAAATGGACCCGACCGAATAGACCGGACAAGAAAATGCCGGCGTACCGAAAAGGTGCGCCGGTTTGTTTTTGCCGGAATTGAAAAAGAGGACGTTTTGTGGTATAAAATAATAATATAATAAAAATATAATTAATATAGATTAGATTACTATATTGGTTATTAAATCTTTTATGACAGCGAGGAGAAACGACATGCAAAAAATGCGCAGCGGAATCGCCGTTTTTTTAACGGCTCTACTGATTGCCGGACTGCTGCCGGCGGCAGCTTTTGCGGCTCCTTCCTATACGGCATATGAGCTGTATGTGGAGCGGCCGGCATCGGAAGCGGGAAACAAGTTTTATCACGGTGCAAAGTACGAGCCGAAGACCGGGGCGTACCTGGCCATGTTCGCCGAGGGGGATGAAAAGATGCACGATGCAGGAAATTCCACTCACTGGACGGGGCCGGACGAATGGTATTTCGGCGGTACGCCGAGAATCACGGGGAAGGAACATGCCGCATATATGGTCTATGTTCACTACGACAGCCCCACCGCCATTTCCCACTACGCTTCCCACTACCGGGCGGCAAAAGAGCGGGGCAAGGCCATGCAGATCTGCATGGAGACCATGAACGGCCTGGATGAGGTGAAAAACGATGCCCACCTGCAGGCTTTGGTGCAGCAGGCAAAGGAAGCCGACATTCCGATTTTCCTGCGCTTTGACAGCGAATTCAACGATGAATCCAATCCCTGGCACAAGGACGGCCCGGCGAAATACATCGAAAAGTTCCGGATCGTGGCGGATGCTTTCCACCGGGGAGCACCCAACGTGGCCATGGTATGGGCGCCCAACGACTGGCCTATCGGCAGCGAGGATGCCTATTACCCCGGAGATCAGTACGTGGACTGGGTAGGGGTTTCCTCCTATCCCATTTACAACGCCAACGGGACGCCCAAGCAGGGCAATAACTGGATCGACCGGTTCTATTTGCTCTATGAAAAATACGGAAAGAAGAAACCGGTCTTTATCACCGAGGGTGCGCCTTCACCTTCCGTGGAATACCATCCGGACCAGGACGTGACGAATTCCGCCCAGGCGGAGATTCGCCAGTTCTATGCCGGCGCGGCCCGGCGGATGCCGAACCTGAAGATGATCTTCTACTGGTCCAACAACGAGGAGTGGTCCCGGATGATCCAGTGCCAGCTTTCCACCAATGCGAGGATGCTGGCGGCGTACAAGAGCGCCATCGCGGATCCCTATTATCTGGGAAGCTTCAACACCTCCTCGTCCATCTATTACCAGAAAGCCGGTGAGGCCACCATGAAAGCCGGCAGGGAGAAGGTTTCCTGCTACGTCAACGACGTGAACAACCGGGTGGAAAAGGCGGTCTACTACATCAACGGAAAATACGCCGGGGAAGGACGGTTCCCGGATTACACGGCGACCCTGGACTTCACGCCTTATGCATCCCAGACGGTCCAGCTACGGGCGGATTTCTATAACCAGAATGACGTATACCTGAAACCCGTGACGGTGAACGTGAAAGTGACCGGGGAACCGGTCCGGATCGGGAACTATTCCTTCTATGACGTGAAGAAGAACGCCTGGTACTTCAATGACCTGAAATACGTCATCGAACGGGGTATGATGAACGGCACCTCCGATACCACCTTCTCACCGGAAGGGACCATTACCCGGGCTATGATCGTGACCATCCTGCACCGGATGGAGGGACAGCCGGAAGCGGCGGCCTCCGCATTCACGGACGTGGTCAAAGGCAGCTGGTATGAAAAAGCGGTGAACTGGGCGTCGGAACAGGGGGTAGTCAACGGCATGTCGGCCAAATCTTTTGCGCCGAACAACGCCATCACCCGGGAACAGTTTGCGGCGATTCTCTACCGGTATGCTGACACCAACGGCCTGCTGGAGGCGGGCAACGCCCCGGGATATTATAAAGACTCCGGAGTCCTGGACAAGTATTCGGATGCCGGAAAGGTCAGCGAATATGCAGCGGAGGCCATGGCATGGGCCAACGAAGAAGGTCTGATCAACGGTGTGACGGACACCACGCTGGTGCCCCAGGGCAAGGCGACCCGGGCCCAGGCGGCGGCGATCCTGCACCGGTTTTGCGATAGTTTTTTATAAAGAAGGAGAAAAGCCATGAAGAGAGGAAACTGGAAACGATGGTTCAGCATCCTGCTGACGGTGGTGATGGTGATGAGCCTGTCTGCCGGAGCGCTGGCGGAAGAGAACCCGGATAACGGGGAGGCGGACGCAGCCGTGACCCTCACGGCACAGCCGGATGCAGATGCGGCCGGCGAAGGAGACCCGCAGACGGTGAGCCCGGCGCCGGAGGATCAGGCGGAAGGCGATGCGGCGGATTCCGACGAACCGGGGGACACCGCTTCGGATGAGCCGGGAGACACGGAAGAGGAAACCGGTCCGGCTCCCTGGGTGACGGTCACCGTCAAACTGGACAAAGTGAACCATAAGAAATACATCAACGGGAGCAATGACGGGATGTTCCATCCGGATTCGCCCCTGACCCGGGCGGAAGCGGCCCAGATCATCAACTCGCTGATCACCGGGGCCACGGATGCGGATATCATTGCGAATACCACATTCAGCGATGTACCGTCCAATGCCTGGTATACGCCGGCTGTGAACAAGCTGGCTTCCTACGGCGTGATGAGCGGCAACGAGGGGAAATTCTATCCCAACAACAACATCACCCGGGCAGAGTTCGTGACGATCCTGTCCCGGTTTGAGGAGTTATCGGAATCCACCAGGACCTTTACCGACGTGAGCGAAGACTTCTGGGGATACCGGCAGGTGATCTCGGCGGCGGAAAAAGGCTGGGTCAACGGCTATGAGGACGGGACCTTCCTGCCCAACAAGACCCTGACGAGAGCGGAAGCCGTCACCATCATCAACCGGGTGCTGCAGCGGTATCCGGACTATACCTCCATCAGCAACCGGACAGCGATCCGGTTCTTCCCGGACCTGCTGAGTTCCCATTGGGCGTATACACAGGTCATGGAGGCCTCCCAGACGCACGAATATTCCAAATACGGCTACAGTGAAAACTGGAGCAACGTACAGCATGAAAAGACCGTGCTGTCCCCGGGTTACCACCTGATCAAGGGTGCCCTGTACTATGTGGACGGCAACGGTGATTTCGCCCTGGACAAGGCGGTGGAAGGCCACTGGTTCGACACCACCGGCCGTTACACCACCGGGAACGGCACGCTGGACACCCTGATGCGGACCGAGACCCTGAAGTTCGCCAAAGACGGAATGAGCAGGGAACAGCTGCTGCAGGCCATGTTCAACCACATGATCAGCACGAAGAACTTTACCTACCTTTCCCGGGAGAAACTGGTGGGCGGCGCCACCGGATGGGAAGAACGGTATGCGATCCCCATGCTCCAGGGACGGCGGGGCAACTGCTACAGTTATGCTTCCGTCACCTTCTTCCTGGCGAAGAACATCGGCTACGACCCGAGGGCCGTGGCGGGTTATGTGGGCCACAACCGGGCACCCCACGGTTGGATCGAACTGGTCCAGAACGGCGTGACCTATATTTACGATACCGAACTGACCATGGCCAAGCGGCTGAAGGGCTACAACTACTACCTGTTCAAGATGACCTACAGCAGTGCGCCTTTCATCTACGCAAAGAGATAATCCGTTGACACAGCCGGAGGAGGACCGACCGAATGGTATTCAGCTCTGCGATATTCTTGTTCATATTTCTGCCGGTGACCTTTCTGGCGTACCATGCGGTGCCGGGCCTGAAGGCGAAAAACGGCCTGCTGATACTGGCCAGCCTGGTCTTCTATTCCTTCGGCCAGCCCCGTTACCTGCTGCTCCTGCTGGCATCGGTGGTGCTGAATTACACCGCCGGACTGCTGCTGCAGAGGGAAGGGGCGTACCGGAAAGCGGTCCTGGCTGCAGCCGTCACGGCGAACGTGGGGCTGCTGGCGGTATTCAAATACCTGGACTTTGCGGTGGGCAACCTGAACGTGTTTCTGGATGCCTCCCTGCCGCTGCCGGGCATCATCCTCCCCATCGGCATCTCCTTCTATACGTTCCAGGGGATGTCCTACATCATCGATGTTTACCGGGAGCCGGGGATGGGCACGAGGAATTTCGGCAAACTCCTGCTGTATATTTCCTTCTTCCCCCAGCTGGTGGCCGGGCCGATCATCAAATACCATGACATTTCCGCCATGATCGATGAACGCCGGACCACGGCGGAGGACACGGCGGCGGGGATCCGCCGGTTTATCGTGGGGCTGTCGAAGAAGCTGCTCATCGCCAACACTGTCGGCGCCATTGCCGACAGCGTGTTCAATGCGTCTCCGGGCGCCCTGGACATGCGGCTGGCCTGGCTGGGCGCCGTGTGCTATACTCTGCAGATCTACTTCGATTTCAGCGGGTACAGTGACATGGCCATCGGCATGGGGAGGATCTTCGGGTTCCGGTACCTGGAGAACTTCGAGCACCCGTATATTTCATCCACGGTCCGGGAATTCTGGAAGCGGTGGCACATTTCCCTGACTTCCTGGTTCCGGGATTACGTATACATTCCCCTGGGCGGGAACCGGAAGGGACAAAAGCGGACCGAACTGAACAAGGGCCTGGTATTCCTGGTGACGGGGATCTGGCACGGCGCCAACTGGACTTTCCTGGTCTGGGGACTGTGGCACGGGGCCTTTATGATCCTGGAAGACATCGGGATCATTCCGAGAAAGAAGCTGGAGCACCGGGCAATCGGCCACATTTATGTGATGATGGTGGTGATTCTGGGCTTCACCATGTTCCGGGCGGCGGACATCCACCAGGGCCTGGCCATGATCGGCTGCATGTTCACGGGGCTGAACTTCACTCACGAAGGGACCCTGTGGCTGGGAAGCCTGCTGGGGCGCTGGGAACTGTTCATATTGGCGGCCGCGGTGGTCTTTTCTGCGGACATTCCGGCAAAAATCCGGCAGTGGCTGGGACGGCACCCTCAGGCAGCGTCCCGGATGGAATTGCTTT
This sequence comes from Bacillota bacterium, assembly GCA_017515705.1. Classification (GTDB taxonomy): domain Bacteria; phylum Bacillota; class Clostridia; order Peptostreptococcales; family Anaerovoracaceae; genus RUG14258. Next base: position 3,545 of record JAFWFI010000208.1, on the reverse strand, counting down.
CATACATCGGAGCGGTATTGCTGCTGGTACTGGACGTTCTGAACCTGTCCCAGACCGGCTTCAACCCGTTCATCTATTTTCAGTTTTAAGGGGGCGGGGAGATGAGGAAGAAAACGCTTTACATCCTGTTCACCGCTCTGTTCATCGGCATCTGCCTGGTGCCGGTGCTGGGAATGGTGATTTTCGGGGAATCCGAGGCTGCGGCCAACGAGATCCTGGCGCAGAAGCCTTCGTTGATGCAGCCGGACGGCAGCCTGAATGAAAACTTCACATCGGAAGCCACGGACTACATTGCCGACCGTTTTGCCGGCAGGCAGCAGTTTATCACCGCGTATGCGAAGCTTCAGGCGGTTCTCTTCAGGGAATCCGCTTCGCCGAAAATCGTACTGGGGAAGGACGGGTGGCTGTTCTTCGCGGACACCATGGACGATTACCTGCACCTGGATACGCTGGACCGGCGGCAGATCTTCGGAATCTGCCGGACCCTGGAGATGATGCAGGAATATGCACAGGCGCAGGGGGCGGACTTCGTGTTCACCGTGGCGCCCAACAAGAATTCCCTGGCAGCGAACGCAGCTTACATGCCGCGGACGTTCGCACCCTACGCTGCGGAAAAGAACCTGGAAATGCTGGAGGGGGCACTGGACCGGTACGATGTGAATTATGCGCCTTTACGGGAGGTGCTGGATGAACCGGGCCTGTATCACCGGCTGGATTCCCACTGGAACCGGCTGGGAGCGTCCCGGGCATATACCGCCATCATGAAGTCCCTGGGCAGGAATGCCGTGGACTGGAGTGGGGAAGCGTACACGACGGCGAAGGATCATCCGGGCGACCTGTATGAAATGCTCTACCCGGCGGGAAAGGAACTGGATGAAAACCAGACTTTCCGGAGGCCGTTCCGATTCCGGTACATCGATGTAACGGATGTGGTGCCCTTCGTGAGTCCGGAAGAGGGACTGACGGAGTACGGAACAGAGGAAGCACCGCCGGTGGACAAACAGCTTCTGGAAACCGTCTGCGGTGAGGGCAGCGGCACCCTGCTGATGTTCCGGGATTCCTTCGGGAATTCCCTGCACCCCTTCTTTGGGGATTCCTTTGAACGGGCGGCCTTTTCGAGGCAGATGCCTTACCGGCTGGACTGGCTGGAGGGCGGCTTTGCGGATGCGCTCATCGTGGAAATCGTGGAGCGGAACATCGAAGATCTGGCGGAAATGGCTCCGGTCATGCCGGCGCCGGCGGCGGACCCGGATTTCAGTCCGGCGGAGGATTCGGAAAGGCTCATCCTTCTGAAGGCGGAGGAATCCGCGGAGATGCCGGGATACATCAAGGTGTCAGGCCTGTATGACAGTGAAGGGATCCGGGAGGATACCCCGGTTTATATCAACACTCAGACGGATCTGTTCGAAGCCTGTCCGGCGGGAACGGACTGGACGGAAAGCGGCTATGGCTGCTTCACCGCTTACCTGCCCGGGGAGGCAGTGGAAAGCGGGATACTGTCTGTTGTGATACATGGGAATAGGGATTGGCTGTTGTGTTCAAATTTGCAAATGAATTAGGAGGAAGAAAAAATGAAAAAATTACTGATCGCATTACTGGTGCTGGTGATGGTCTGCAGTTTCGGACTGGCCGGCTGCGGGTCTGCCTCGGAAGAAGCGGAAGCCACGGATGAGACCGCTGTAACGGAAGAACAGGAAGCCGTGGAAGAAGCGGAAGAGCCTGCGGAAGAAGTACAGGCCGAAGCCGAAGAAACCCAGGCGGCGGAAGCAGTCCAGCAGGAGGAATCCAAAGCTGCAGCGGCGCCGAAGACCCAGACGGAAAAGAAGGCGTCCACCCAGAAGGCTGCATCGACTCAGAAGACCCAGACCCAGCAGAAAACTCAGACTCAGACTCAGTCTCAGCCCCAGCAGCAGGCTCAGGCTACCGAGAAAAAGACCGGAAGCAAGGCGGATGCGGAAAGCTATACCGGAAAGAGCCTGTCGGATTACGAGGCACAGTACGGACAACCCAGTTCTTCGTCCTATTCCTCCAGCTGCCTGGGTGACGGCCAGGACGGCGAGCACCACTACGACGGCTACACGGTTTACACCTACAAGGATGAAAACGGCGAGGAAAAGATCCAGGGCGTAGAGTAAAACAGTCTTCCTGTCGGAAAGGAAGGGATAGAGAATGAAAAAGAAATGGATGGCATGGATCCTGATCCTGATGATGGTGATCCCCTTTGCGAATCCTGCACCGGTATCGGCGGAAGGCCCTGCTCCTTCGGATTGGGCGGTGCCGGAAGTCACGGCGGCCGCCAATGCCGGGATTCTGGAGGGGGAATACGACTACCAGAGTCCGGTGACCCGGCTGCAGTTCTCGGAACTGATCTACCGGATGATCTGTGTGAAGAAAGACTTGCCCATACCGGTTCCGGACGATTCCGAACCCGCCGGTCCGGAAGTGTCCGATCCGGATGCGAATCCGGGGGAAAACATCCTGCCGGGACCGACAGAGGCCTTGGCGGAAGGAACCACCGATGCCGGTGATGGAGCGGACGCCGAAGAAGGCGAAGACCCTGCGGACGTTTCGGGCGACGACCCTGCCGATGAGGGCACGGAACCTGCCGCGCCGGTGGAACCCGGCACTCCCAGCCCTTTCACTGACGTGGACAACGTGGCGGTCACCGCCATGAATGAATACGGGATCCTTCAGGGATACGGAGACGGGACCTTCCATCCGGAAGACCCCATCACCCGGGAGCAGATCGCCTGCATCCTCACCCGGACCGCCGGATGTTTCGGCATTACCAACCCCAACGGCTATGTGACGGCTTTCCTGGACGGGAAGGACTTCAGCAGCTGGGCCGTCCGGGAGATCAAATTCATCTCAGCCCAGGAAACGCCCTCCGGCGTGGGCGTGATGCGGGGATACGATTCCCGCTTCCACCCGAAAGGGAACTGCACGGTGGAAGAAGGCATCCTGGCGGTGTACCGGCTGTATCGCTCCCTGGAGCGGGGGAATTCCACGGACACCTCCTGGATCGGCAAAAGAGGCTGGCTGCTGACGGAAGTGAAGATTTCGGCGGCGGGAGACTGCACTCTGGGGCGGGATCACAATTCCGCTTACGCCAATTCCCTGGACCAGGTCTACGACAACAGCGGCGGCGATGCGGGCCTGTTTTTCCGGCGTGTGAAACCCTTTTTCAGCGATGATGTGACCATCGTCAACTTTGAAGGGACGCTGACGGACGCCAACCAGCCGGCGGTGAAGACCTACCGGTTCAAGGGACGGAAGGCCTATACCCACATCCTGACGGAAGGCAGCGTTGAGGTGGTGAACATCGCCAACAACCACAGCCACGATTACCTGGACAGGGGATATGCGGACACGTACAATACCCTGACGGGAGCCGGTGTCGGCGTCTGCGGCAACGGTTATACCTGCATCCGGGAAGTCAACGGAATCAAAATCGGCTTCTACGGGCTGGCGCCCATGGGCAGCGGTCTGACCCAAAGCTACAAGGACACGATCCGGGCACGGATCAATACCTTGAAGAACCAGGG
>JAFWFI010000207.1 GCA_017515705.1 Bacillota bacterium | reverse complement strand
TTTCAGCACCGGCACCTCTCCGGTGATCTCATATTTCGGCTGGTAATACACCAGGAACTGTCTCTCGTCGATGGCCTTTTGAATGTCGTCGATCAATCTCTGGTTCTGCAGATCTCTGGCGTGCAGGTCATCGTCGTACAGGGAGATTCCCTGGTTGTAATTGTCCCGGATCAAATCCGCCGCCATCTTCGCCCGGTCAAAGCACCGCTCTATGGGGAGGGTTTTGTCCGCCCCTTCGTACAGCCCGAAACGCAGGTGTACCCGGGGACCGATCAGGTTCGATGTCAGGTCGGATTGAATGGACTGGCGAAACGCTTCGTAGTCCGTTCCCGAAGGCAGATACAGCATGAACACATCCGCATGGCCCCGGCCGGCGACTCCGCCGCTCTTCGATACATGGTCGATGATCCGGGCCCCGATCTTGCTGAGGATCTCATCGCCGAATGCCCGGCCCTGGATCTCGTTGATCAGGCGGAAATTGTTCACGTCCAGTATCAGCGCATCCATTTGCGCCGATGGGTGGTGGAGCCTGAACAGTTCGGAATAACGGTAGAAAAACTCCTTGTTCAGGAGGCCCGTCAGTTCGTCCCGCTCCGTATTTTGGATAATGTAGGTATCCTCGCCCAGTTCAATCGTTCGCCGGACTCTGGCATGGACCACTTCCGGCATATCGTAGGGCTTCATGATAAAGTCCGAGGCGCCCCGTTGGAGCATGGCCACCTCGGCAGTTTTGTCGGAAGTCAGCACGATCACGGGGATCCGCTGGAGATCTGCGTCCTCCTTCATAATCCGGAGGAGCTCCTGACCCGACATTCTCGGCATCATCAGGTCCAGGATCACCAACGACAGAAGCGTGCTGTTTTCCCGGATGATCGGCAGGGCTTCTTCCCCGTCCCCTGCCTGAAGAATCTCGTATTCGTCCCCCAGGATCATCCCCAGCATTTCCCGGTTGACGGGTTCGTCGTCCACGATGAGGATCAGGCGCCGCCCGTCTTCCGTATAAAAGCGTTCATGACTTTTCAGCATATATAATTTTTCCCTTCATCAGCAACAGGATTTACGTTTCTTCATAGAAGGCGTGGCCGTTGCGGCCTTTTTCCTTCACCTTGTACAGCGCTGCGTCCGCGTGCTTGAAGACGTCGGTGCCGGTGAGCCCTTCATCGCTGAAAGCGACACCGATGCTCAGCGTAAAGGGGGGCACGCCGTCCTCCACCGCGATCTTGTTTCGAATCATCGTCAGCTTGGTCTCCACCAGATCCTTCATTTCCTTCCCCACATTGACCATCAGGACCACAAATTCGTCTCCGCCGATCCGGCAGACGTAGTCCTCACCACGGAAGCTGTCCTGCAGGGCGTTCGCCAGCTTTTGCAGGACCCGGTCACCCACCTGGTGCCCGTACGTGTCATTCATCTGCTTGAAGTAATCCAGGTCCAGCAGGATCAGCGCATTGCGCTGGTATTCGCAGCTGGGGAGCATCTCCTCGAAGACCCCCCGGTTGAACAGCCCGGTCAGGGCGTCGTGGGTGGCCTCATAGGACAGTTTGTCCTGATGCAGCTGGTTCTTTTCAAACATGTGATTGTAGGTGCGGGCCAGGTACTGGACCTCGTAGGAACCGATCTCGGGGATCAGCTCCTTGTCCTGGATGCGGTTGATGGCGCGCCACAGGGGCCTCAGTGCCAGGGTCGTGGTGAGCAGGAACGTCGCAAAGACGATGATCAGAAGCGCTGCCACGAGAACATAGGAAAGATTCAGAAAACGGACCATCTGCGCAGAGCTGGTGATCTGTTCCTCACGGGTACTGGTCTGCAGCTCATTCATGCAGCGGCCTACCGCTTCCGAAATGGAGTTCTTGGTCACCTCGTACTCCGTGCCGAACATCATTTCCCTCGCCAGATTCTTTTTCTCCTCGCCGGACAGAGCCGCGTCCTTTTCACTCAGCTCCACCGCCCGGATCTCTTCCGGCAGAAGCGCCTCGAGTGTTCCCTTGTAATCCGCCATCAAACGCATGGCGTAATACTCCCGCTCCATGAGTTTGTTGGAGCGTGACAGGGCGTTTTCCAGCGCTTCGTAAGCAGGTGTGTCCCCGAAGTATTCCCCCAGCGACTGGAGGGCATTGTCCCGGGTACGGTTGACGTTTGCTTCTTCGAAGTAGCGTTCCATACTGCGGGGGTCTCCGGTCGCGGCATAGGACTGGGCATACCGGGTCAGGTAATCAGACCCGTTCTGCATGTCCTGTGCACTGGCCTGACAGGTGATATACCGTTCGGTGGCTTCCTGCATCTGGTGGTAGGATGTCCTGGTTTCGTAGCCGGTGTACATCAGGATCGCGGCCAAAATCACAGCCAGGATCACCATCATCAGCAATACCGGCTGAAGTCGGATGTTTCTGTTTTCTTTCAT
>JAFWFI010000206.1 GCA_017515705.1 Bacillota bacterium | reverse complement strand
CGGGATCCGGCTGCAGAAAATGAAGCTGGGGGAACCGGACGATACCGGCCGGCGGAGCCCGGTCCCCATCCTGGGTGAAGTGGAAGAAATCGAAGTGGACAACGTCCTGATGGCCATCGGCCAGATCGCCGACTGCACCGGCACCGGAGATGTGGGCATGAGATGGCGGGGAACCATCAACGCCGATGAAAAGACCTTCCGCACGAACATGGAAAACGTGTTTGCGGCAGGAGACTGCACCAACAAAGGCGCCGGCATTGCCATTCAGGCGATTGCGGAAGCCCGCCAGGCGGCCCTGTGCATGCACCAGTATATGATGGGCGAAGAAGTGCGCGGCGAAGACCTTTACTACGTGAAGCAGGAAGTGACGCCGGAGGACTTTGCGGATCGGGAAAAATTGCCTCGGGCGAAGATGCCGGGGCTGACGCCGGAAGAGCGGAAGCACAATTTCGACCCCATCTACTTCGGATTCTCCGAGGAGCAGGCCCGAGAGGAAGCAAAGCGGTGCCTGGAATGCGGCTGTCATGATTATTACGACTGCAAGCTGATCGAATACGCCAATATGTTTGACGGGCTGGATCCCGGGAAATATCCGGGAGAAGTCCACAACCGGCCGGACAAGGAAGTCACGCCGCTGATTTCCCACAACCCGGACAAGTGTGTCCTCTGCGGACTGTGCTACCGGACCTGCGACCAGGTGGCCGGAAAGACCCTGATCGGCCTCTACAACCGTGGATTCGCCACCGAGCTGAACCCCATGGTGACGGAAGACGCGCTGGAATACTGCAAGAACTGCATGAAGTGCGTGGAAGTCTGCCCGACAGGGGCCATGAAATCCGCTGTCCCGGTCAAACGGGTCACGGAAATCCTGTAACGATTCATTTTGAAAGATCCTTCGCCCTCCGGCTGCCTGCCGGAGAACGGCGAAGGGTCTTTTTGCTGTTGCGTAAAAAAACAGAGTCCGATATAATAATAGATATCAATGGCGGGGAGGAACGGCTATGCATGAAACCGATGAAATCCTGTACAGACGTTTTCTTCGGGAAGAACAGGAGGAGGACCTGAGGATCCTGCTGGAACGACACCGGGAAGGGCTGACCCTCTTTCTGTTTGGCTTCGTCCGGAACATGGAAGATGCGGAAGAGCTGATGCTGGATGCTTTTGCTATTGCAGCCTCCGGCACGTCCCGTTTTTCCGGGAGCAGTTCCTTTAAGACCTGGCTCTTCGCTATCGGCCGGAACCAGGCCATGAGCATGCTTCGGAAAAACCGGCTGCGTTTCAGTTCGCTGGAGGAGGAAAGCGCCGCCGCGTCGGACACCGCCGACCTGGAACTGCTGCAAAAAGAGCGGAACCGGCAGCTTTACGATGCACTGGAGCAGCTGCCGCCGGACTACCGGCAGGTATTGTACTTATTGTATTTTGAAGAAATGAGCCACGAAGAGGCCGCCCGGGTCATGAAAAAGACCCGGAAGCAAATCTACAACCTGGCGGCCCGGGGCAAGAAAGCATTACGTGAGACTTTGGAAGGGATGGGCTTTGAAAATGCGTAACATCGATCAGCAGCTGCTGGAGATCCGGCAGCGTTCGGAGAATATAAAAAGGGAACAACGCCGCCGGCGGATTTTCGGTGAGACCGGTGCGGCCTGCGCCTGTCTGGCGCTGATTATCGCCGCGTCTGCTCTCATTCCAAAATCCGGAAACGGAGTGAACGGCATTGCAGAGAACCATTATGGATCCCTGGTCCTGACAGGACCTTTCGTCAGCTATGCGGTCATCGGGGTTTTGGCTTTTGCTCTGGGGATCTGTTTTACTATGCTCTGCCATCACCTGAGATACCGGGGCAAATAACGAAAGAGGATTGGGAAATGAACGCATTTATACTGGGCAACCTGAATAATATCGTCCAGATTGGCGTATTACTGTATATATCTTACCGGAACCTGGGGAACCTTCAGAGGAGGGGGCCCTGGGTTCCTGCGGTTTTATTCATGTTTGTTCTGGTGACCATGCTCGCCACCGGGTTTTACTGGGTTACCCATGTGCTGATGACGGGCGAGTATCTGTACGGCTTCTCAGCGATGGATATCGGGGAAATCGGCATATTTCTGCTCTTGGCAGCCATGCTGGGCGCCTCCTTTGAGGAACCGCTGCCGCGGGATCTGCCGGCGCTGGCGGCTGCCCTGCTTTTCTCCTTCGGAAACGCAGCGCTGTGGGGTGCCTGGAAAGGGGCCTGGGCCCGGGACATGATCGCCGGGCTGTTCCTGTCTTTCCTGGTCTACACCCTGATCCGGGGACTGAACAGAACGGAAAGCCTGAGCCGGAAGGAGTGGAGCGCCTTCGGGATCGGTTCGGCCGGGATCTTTCTCCTTCAGACAGTTGCCGTGCAAATGGAGGGCACCGTTGTCAAGATATTGGATTTTGCATCGTCGGTAATATGGTTTGCCGGCATACTGTTCTTCCTGATACGGATCATCCGAATCCTGCGCGGGGACCGGCCGGACGAGGGGCTTCTCAGCCTGGTCGTTGCCGGATACACCTGGATCATTTGCACCATGTACCTGAGCGGCGATCCATATTATACGATTGCAGACCTGATCAACACGGTCATGCTCGTTCTGATTATGGTGGCACTGGAACGAAAGTGGGGTGAGACCGAATGATCTACTCGGAAAACATCCTGCTCTGCATCGCGGCCCCGCTGCTGGTCGCAGCGATCTTCCTGCGGGGAGAATCCAGAAGGTTTGCGGTGTTCTTTACCGTGGGCATGTGCATCTGCCTTCTTTCCGCCTACATCAGCGGCTTTCTGGAGTTTGCCGGCGTGATGGATGCGGAAAAAATCCCCCTGTACGTTTCACCGGTGGTGGAGGAAAGCATGAAGGTACTGCCGCTGATTTTCGTCCTGCTGGTCATTCGACCGCCGGAGGAAGGTCTGTTCCTGGGGTCCGTAGCCCTGGGCACCGGCTTCGCCACCTTTGAAAACTGCTGCTACATTCTGACCGCCGGCGCGGAAAACCTCGCCTATATCCTGGTGCGGGGTCTGGCGGTGGGCGTCATG
>JAFWFI010000205.1 GCA_017515705.1 Bacillota bacterium | reverse complement strand
GCCAAAAAGTGGGGACTCACCTTCATCACCATCAAGGACATCCAGAACTACAGAAAACGCCATGAAAAACTGGTGGAATGCGTTGCCACCACCCAGATGCCCACGAAGTTCGGCGAATTCAAGGCCTACGGCTACATCAACCTGCTCAACGGGGAGCACCACGTGGCACTGGTGAAGGGGGACATCGGCGACGGACAGGACGTGCTGTGCCGGGTCCACTCGGAATGCCTCACCGGCGATGTGTTCGGATCCCTGCGCTGTGACTGCGGCCAGCAGTTTGCGGCGGCCATGAGCCAGATCGAAAAGGAAGGGCGCGGTATCGTGCTGTATATGCGGCAGGAAGGCCGTGGCATCGGGCTGATGAACAAGCTCAAAGCCTACGAACTTCAGGAAAAGGGCCTGGACACCTACGAAGCCAACCTGGCGTTGGGGTTCCGCGGCGACCAGAGAGAGTATTACATCGGGGCGCAGATCTTAAGGGATATGGGCGTCAAGACCATCCGGCTCCTGACCAACAATCCGGACAAGATCTACCAGCTCAACGATTTCGGGATGGAAATCTCCGAGCGGGTGCCGATCCAGATGGAAGCGACTGCCTATGATGAAAAATACCTGTTAACGAAGAAGGAAAAAATGGGACACTTATTAAAGCTATAAGATGGGAGACGAAAGATTGGAGAAGATCCCTCGCTGTGCTCGGGATGACAAGGGTTCGCCGATGTCATTCTGAGGCCGAAGGCTGAAGAATCTTTCTTCCATCTTCAATCTCCTGTCTCAAATCTCAAAAGAAAGGAACAGATCAATGAAGACATTTGAAGGAAAACTGATCAATGACGGGATCCGCGTGGGAATCATCGCGACCCGGTTCAACGAATTCATCACATCAAAGCTGCTGGGCGGTGCCATGGACGGCCTGCTGCGGCACGATATCAATGAAGAAAACATCGACGTCGCCTGGGTGCCGGGCGCCTTTGAAATCCCCCTGATCGCCTCCAAGATGGCGAAGAGCGGGAAATACGATGCGGTGATCTGCCTGGGCGCCGTGATCCGGGGCGCCACCAGTCACTATGACTACGTTTGCGCAGAAGTTTCCAAGGGCATCGCCACGGTAGCCCTGCAGAGCGAGATCCCGGTGATGTTCGGGGTCCTGACCACCGACAACATCGAGCAGGCCATCGAACGGGCCGGCACCAAGGCCGGGAACAAGGGCTACGAATGTGCACTGGGCGCCATTGAAATGGTGAACCTGATCCGGGAAATCGAGGCTTGATTGACAAGCCTGCCCGGAATGTCTACAATAGATTGAAACCGGGAGGAACGACATGAACGGATACAAAGAAATCAGAATTTCAGATATTAACGGTTTCAAGGTGGGCCATGCCCAGGACAGGGAGGGCGGCAGCGGCTGCACGGCCATCATCTGCGAGGAAGGCGCCTGCGCCGGCGTGGATGTGCGGGGCGGCGGCCCGGCTTCCCGGGAAACGGAACTCCTGAAACCCATCAACATGGTGCAGAAGATCCACTGCGTCATGCTCTCCGGGGGCAGTGCCTACGGCCTGGAGGCCGGGGACGGCGCGATGCAGTACCTGGAGGAGAAAGGCGTCGGCTTTGACGTGACCGTCGGGGTGGTGCCCATCGTCTGCGGGGCGTCCCTGTTCGACCTGATCTGCGGGGACCCGAAGTGCCGGCCGGACAAAGCCATGGGCTACGAAGCCTGCAGGAATGCGGAGAAGAACGACCCGGCGGAGGGCAATGCCGGAGCGGGCTGCGGGGCCACTGTGGGCAAATTCAGGGGCCTGGAGCGGGCGATGAAAAGCGGCTTGGGCATTTATGCCGTTCAGGCCGGCAGCGTGCAGTGCGCGGCTGTCGTGGCGGTAAACGCCCTGGGGGACGTGCTGGATTACGAAACCGGGAAACCCATTGCCGGGATGATGAACGAAGAGAAAACGGCGGTGGCTTCCACGGCGGAAGCCATGGTGGAGGAG
>JAFWFI010000204.1 GCA_017515705.1 Bacillota bacterium | reverse complement strand
CGGGAGGCAAGGTCGAAGGCGAAGTGGAGAAAGAAGTGATATTCTCCGTTGCGAACAATCAACCGACCGCAACAGTGAGCCTGAAGGATCTGGTCCCCGACGACCTGGGAAAGAACGACGCTTTCCAGATCGTCATTGACTGCATCGAATATTATGACCGGGATCCCAAAAACACCGGAGACGTCAACAAGATCATCGGCGTGGACAAACTGGTCCGCTCGAGGATCGTTTATGTCAAGTGCGGCAGCAACCCGGTGAAGATCACTTCCCAGCCTGAGGACACCGTCTGCATTCAGGGACAGACAGCGGAATTCACCGCTTCCGCCAAGAATGCAACGGACGCCTGGTGGGAAGAGGTGTCTCCCAATGCCGGGACACGGCTGGAAACCAGCACTTTTGAAGACGGCGACGCCACGCTGCGGATGACGGTCAGCAAACCCATGACGCTTCGGGTCTGCTTCAAAGGAAAGTACGGCACGGTCAAATCCGATCCGGTCAATCTGACTCTCCGGCCGCCGGCTGCCGGCTCGGCCCAGAACGTCATCCTGTACTCCGGGCAGTACGTGGCTTCCATCACTCCCACAGCCAACCTGTCGAACATCCAATACACGGATTATGAGTGGCAGCGGTACTACTCTCCGGAAGAGACCGGGGGATCGCTTCACGGCTGGTACGAGGTGGAGAATGATACGGACGTCAATAAAACGCCCTTCCGCCTGACCTTCCGGAATCCGACCTTAGCGATGGAAGGCCCTTACCGCCTGGTCCTCACACTGCCGGACGGCAGCACCTGGACCAGCGAAACGATCAACGTATTTGTTGAATCGGGCATTCCGGAAAAATACATCACAAGCGTGCAGATCTACGGCATGGGAGACCTGTATTCCGGTGAAACGCCGCCTACGAAGGACGACCTGTGGTGCGACGATTCCAGGGTCATCATCCAGGACATCACCTGGGGCGGCCTGTCCGGTGGCACCGTCGGCACGCTGAGTGCAAACTCCAACTTTACGGTCAAACTCAAAGCGAAGAATAACTATTGGTTCTACTATGATGAGGATGGCTATTTCCCCTGGGAGGCCATCGGGAACAACCGCACGCTGAAAAAAAGCGATTACTATAATCCCAAAGCTGCAAGACAGGAAGTGTCGCTGACATACTACTTTGACAATCACACCTACCTCCAGGAGTCCCTGGACTATACCACGCTGAAGGAGAACACGTTCAACGTGATGAAAGGACATTCCGTGGATATCCAGCTGGAGCCGGAAATCCACTGCGCCACCAATCATGAAAAGACGCATTACATTACCGGCGTGGACTATGTGGACAGCAGCACGCCGCTGCCCGCAGGCCTGAGCATCGATTCTTCGGGGAGGATCACGGGCACAGTGACGGCAGAGCCTTCCGACATGACTGTTTTCTGCCGGATCTACCTCAAGGGCGACACCTACAACAGGCAGCAAGTGTGGGTCATCTTCAATATCCTGCCCGACATGGGCGAAGCTACGATCCACATGGTCAAGATGGATGATTTAGATGAGACCTTTGGCGAGGGTTCCGTGGACCCGGATGAACTGGCCCACGATTCCCACGTATTCGGCGCCTGGGTCGATGACAAGAACGGCAGCACCCATTCCCGGACCTGCTCTTACTGTCAAACGAAGGAAACCGAACCCCATGACTGGGACGAGGGCGAGGT
>JAFWFI010000006.1 GCA_017515705.1 Bacillota bacterium | reverse complement strand
CGCTACGCTTCAGAAGGATTCGGATGTCGTGCCCTCGATCGAGACGATATTAAGTATGGACCAGGCTGCGGCGGAGGGTGACACGGTCAAGTTCATGCTGTATCCCGGATATCTGGAACCCGGAAGCAACTACAGCATTTACATGGCTTATCCCGCTGAAGAGGGATACATGCCGCTGGAGAAGGTCGCTAGTTTCCGGTGTTATGCTCCGCCGGAGGAATGAGACGGATCGTAAGAACGCCGGCCGAATGTGCGGCTAAGGACGGACGCAATGCAATAGAATGGAAAACGCTGACCGCCTGTAGTACAGTCATCGCACCACGGGCGGTTTTCATTTTTGGAGGCAGTGGGTTTTACATTCGTGTTACATTTTGGTTAAGAGTGAAAGGAAGATTGTTTATAACCGAGAATTATGATAAAATATATGAGTTGAAAACCAATTCGGAGAGTGTGAAATGAGTTTGTGGAAGAACCATGGAATTCGTATCATCGTCATGATTCTCTGCCTGGTCAGTCTGTTGACGTCCGGGCTCTTTGTGTTTGCCCAGGAGCCGGAGGATGCGGACGGAATGGTGATCGAGAAGAGCAGTTCCTACAGTGAACCGGGGTTCGAAGAAGACCTGACCGGGGACCGGCTGTATGAATACATGCTGTACCTGGCCCGGGGCGGTTCGGATGCAGCAGCCGAAGAAGAGGCTGCGATCCTTCGGGCACCCACAGTGCAGCTTTTTGCCACGGAACCAAATAAAGCGGGCGACCGGCTCACCGGATTGGAAAAGACCGTCTATGATGTAATGGAAGAGAAAATTACCCAGGTGGCCAACGGTGACATATCCACCACCAACTACACCTTTACCTTTACCCAACTGGGCATTCCCATGCCTTTCTATTCAGCGGAAGAACTCACGGCTGCTTCCGGGCAGCAGGTGGATTCCATACTGGAGGACGGGGCAGTTTCCCCGGATGCCATTGAAGCCCTCTGCGCAACGGTGACCCTGGATACCAACGCGCTGATCCAGGCCCTGATGGCGGATCATCCCTATGAAATGTACTGGTACGACAAGACCCAGGGCTGCTACATCAACTTCCGGTACGGCTGCCGGGTGCAGTACGCTTCCGACGGATCGGCGAAGATTGCCCTGAGCACCCGTTCCGCACTGACGGTGTCCCTGTACGTGGCAAATGCCTATGCGGGCAGCGCCAATTACACGGTTGACGCCGGATCCATCACTTCCTGCAAAGTGCCCCAGGCTGTGGCGGAGGCTCAGAGGATCGTAGCCGCCAATCAGGACAAGTCCGATTATGAAAAGCTTCTGGCTTACAAAGCATACATTGAAAACGCTGTGACCTACGACCACAGCGCCGCCGATGCCAGCAACCAAACTCCCTATGGGAACCCCTGGCAGCTGATTTCCGTCTTCGACAGTGACAGCTCCACCAACGTGGTCTGTGAAGGTTACTCCAAAGCCTTCCAGTTCCTCTGCGACATCTCCGATTTTGACGGGGACATCCATTGCATTTCTGTGACGGGGCTGCTGGATTATGACACCGGGGCCGGCGCCCACATGTGGAACATCCTCCACATGGACGACGGAAAGAACTACCTGGTGGACGTCACCAACTGCGACGACGGCAGCATCGGCACCCCGGACAACCTCTTCCTCAAGGGCGTGTCCGAAGGCGTCCGCACCGGCATCGATTACACTGCCATCATCCCGGAACGCCGGGTGGGGAACGTCATCTATCGTGCGGATTCCGTCAGCTACGTGTACGATGCCAATGCGAAGAAACTCTGGTCGGCACCCGGGTATCTGATCCTGTCCTCCACAGCCTATAACCCCTCCGGTTCTGCCGGTGGGACCAAACCGGCCTACGGCGTGGGGACTGTGACCCCCACCGTTTCCGGGAAATCCATCAGCATGAACATCCCCTTGAGCAACACCACGAAGGAAACGAAGGACATGACCGTGTTTGCGGCGGTGTATAAGACCGGCGGGCAGCTGGTTGGCCTGCAGAACGTGACTGTTTCCGTGGGGCCCGGAGGAGCAGAAGTCAACGCCAATGGCATCCAGGTCCCGGAAAGCGGCACCTACACGGTAAAGTGCATGATCTCTGATTCCGGGAATTACGCACCCATCGGGGAAAATGCCACATTGACGGTGGATGTGAAGTAGAGATTTGGGAATTGAATATGGAAACAAAGCAGCCATCCGGGAGGGTGGCTGTTTTTGGTTGGCGCGTTTGACCGGGCCTTTTAGCTCAGCGAGGAAATAATGTTCATTATTATTGACAATATAGATGATTATGTTTATAATAGTTAACGTTAAGGAGGATGCTATGGCAAAGAAAAAGACTGTTATCATGCCGGGGACCGACAAGATCTTAAAGCAGATGGGTGCTCAGATCCGGTTGGCACGGCTCCGAAGAGATATATCCGTGGAACTGGTGGCAGAGAGGGCTGGCATCAGCCGCACCAGCGTGTGGGCCGTGGAGAAGGGCTCCCCTTCCGTCGCTATCGGCATCTATGCCGTCGTCCTGCATGCGCTGAACGGGATGGACAAGGACCTGTTATTGGTAGCCAAGGACGATGTACTGGGTCGGAAGCTGCAGGATCTGGGGTTAGAGACCAGGAAGAGAGCGTCGAAATAGGCTGGTGAAGGGAATGGAAAAGCAGATTTACGTTTATGAAAACTGGACAGGACCAAAACCTAACCTTATTGGCGTCCTGTATGCTGAACGCATCCGTGGTCAGGAGACGGTTTCCTTCGAATATGATCCGGCGTGGCTGAATGAAAGGGAGAGGAAGTACAAGTTGGACCCGGATCTTTCTTATTACAACGGAAGGCAGTTCGTACCATTGGATCATGCTATGTTTGGATTGTTTTCCGATTCCTGTCCGGACCGCTGGGGCAGGAAATTGATGAACCGCAGAGAGGCGATTCTTGCCCGGGAGGAAAACCGTCGGCCTGAAAAACTCTTGGAAACGGATTACCTGCTAGGCGTTTACGATGAAGCGCGGATGGGTGCGTTGCGACTAAAATTAGATCCGGAGGGGCCCTTTGTTTCGGCTGACGAACGGTTAGCGACGCCTCCCTGGGTAAAGTTGCGACAGTTGGAAGCGGCGTCCCTTCGGTTTGAAGAGGATGAAGATGGGCTGTCTGGTCGGTGGCTGAACGAGCTGCTTGCACCGGGGTCCTCACTGGGTGGAGCACGCCCTAAGGCAACAATCGTAGATGAAAAAGGAAACCTGTGGATCGCGAAGTTTCCATCCAAGAATGATGAATATGATTCCGGCGCATGGGAAATGGTGGCGCATGAACTGGCAGAGTTGTGTGGGCTAAATGTCCCTGACGCTCGGGCAGAACGGTTTTCTAAAAATGGAACTACGTTTCTTGTGAAACGTTTCGATCGGGCCGGGGCTCAACGAATCCATTTTTCTTCGGCGATGACCTTGCTGGGTAAGACAGACGGTGAGAGTGCCGGGTATCTGGAATTGGCGGAGTTTATCCGCTCTCAGGGGGCCTGCCCGAAGGAAGACCTGAAAGAGCTTTGGAGACGGATCGTTTTCAGTATGGCTATCACGAATACAGACGATCATTTGCGGAACCATGGTTTTTTGTTGAGAGAGAAGGGTTGGGTGCTTTCGCCTGCTTTTGATGTCAACCCGACACCATATGGGCACGAATTGTCCTTGGATGTGGACGGTTACAGCAACGAAATCGATATCGGAGCAACCATCCGGACGGCGGATTACTACGGATTGACGGAGGAAGCGGCAGAGCAGGAAGCGGAACAGATTCTGAAAATCGTGGCGAAGAATTGGGAACCGGAAGCGAGGAAACTGGGTCTGGGACGGTCGCAGATCGAAAGGATGGAAGCGGCGTTTCGAGTGGGATCGGTTTGTGTAAAATCTAGAGGAAATTGAATATGGAACGAATTGCAGCCGCCTGCTTGTGGTGTACGAGTGGGTGGCTGTTTTTTCATTGTCTTGAAGTGGCCGCATCTCTTTGAAAAAGGGAAGAAAGACTGTGTTCTAATTGCAAAATGTGATAAAATAATAAGGGAATGAAATCTGCTGAAAAACGAAAGAATCCTGATCACTGCGGGATCGGTTACGATTGCCGGAAGATGGGAGGCAGGAAATTCAAACATATTATACAGACCGTTTTTATTATGTTTATTGTGCTGGCGGCGGCTTTGGCGCTGGCTTTTGGAGCGGAAGGCCCCAGTACGCCGGGCATTTTCGGTAATATCATTGATCGTGCCATCGAACCGGGCGTAGAGGATGCTGTAGAAAACGTCGTCCATCCGGAAAGTCCCTTTAAGGATACAGAAGGTCACTGGGGAGAAAGCTATATCGCCATGGCTGTCAGCAGGGGGCTGTTCGGCGGATACGACGAAAACCGCTTCGGGCCGGATGATCCGGTGAAACGGGATCAGTTCGTAACAACGCTTTATCGGATGGCGGGGAGCCCGGAAGCATCGGCGGAGGCGCCCTTTGGTGATATTTCCGGCGAGATCCAGGAGTTCCGGCAGGCCATCGCCTGGGCCGTGGAGAATCAATACATCAATGGGACCGGGCCCAATCGGTTTGAACCGAAAACGAAACTGTCCCGGCAGGCGGCCATGAAGATCCTGTACAGTTATTCCGGAGGCCTCAAGGGGATGGATTCCCTGTTCACGGCTACCTACGATAAATGCTTTGCCGATGCCGGCAAAATCGACGACTGGGGAAAGACCCCCATGTACTGGGGCGTGTATAACGGCCTCGTGTCCGCTTCCGCGGACGGCCGGTTGAAGCCGAAGGAAAATGTGACTCGTGCACAACTGGCGAAGATCCTGGTGACCTATGGGCAGCAATTCGGTTCCAACGGCCCTGTCGACATTGCTGCGGGCAAGACGGAGACCCAAGAGCCCGTCGGGATCTATAATCTCAAGGCGGGAAAAAGGGTCGCCCACCAGGTGACGTTGATCGCCCGGACGGCAGAGGGGAAAAGGCTCGGCGGTAAGATCGTCGTCATCGATGACCGGAAGGTTACCCTGTTCCAGGATGCGAAACGGATCGAGATGGAGTATTCCGGCGCGGAAGATGGCCAGGACTATTTTGCCACCATCCAGAAAGACACGGACGTGATCCCCAGCTTAGAAACCCTGCTTGCCCTGGATCAGGCCTCAGCGGAAGGCGATACGGTCTCCTTCATGCTTTACCCCGGCAACCTGGAACCCGGCAGCATTTACTACATTTATCTGTCCTCCTGTGGGGAGGAAGGCTTCACGCCGCTTGGAAAAGTCGCCAGCTTCAGGACCTATGATCAGTAGGTGAAAGGGGAGAAGGTAGCCTATAGACAGGAGAGAATCTATTGGGATGAGGATGGCATTTTCGACAATAAATATTGAGAATAAACGCTGAATATGGTAGAATATATCAATACTGTTTTTTGGATTAGTATGCGCTCACGCCGGAAAAGGGCGGCGGAGAGCGCTGGATAGAACCTTACCTTTGAAGATGGGAGGCGGGACGTTGAGACGAAAAATTCTGACAATTTTCATAATGGCAATTGTGCTGGCGGCAGCTTCGGCATTCGCTTACGCAGCGGATACGACGCTGGAGGTCAAGGCGCCGGACAAGCTCCCGGCGGTGGGAGAGACCTTCGAGGTGGAGGTGGATCTGACCGGGAACCCGGGGGTGAATGTGCTGGAGTTTGAGTTGGTGTTTGATGGCACGGCGGTGGAGTGCACAGAAGTGACGGAAGGTGCGATTTTGGAAAAGATGCTGTATTCCACCAATACCGCGTATTCAAGTAACAGCGCAAACGTGTCTGCAGCAGCACTTAAACCGGCAAAAGGAGACGGTGCGGTGGCCACGTTCCATTTTAAGCTGAAGAAGGAGCCAACCACAGATTTGGGTTTTACCTTCCGAAATGCGGACATTACGGACGAAGACTGCAAGAGTTTTCCTTTTAAAGAGAAGGTAGCACGAATCACTGTGAACGGCAAGGATCCGGTGATACCAGCAGCGAATGACCCGGGAAACGACCCGAATCCTTCGGATAACCCCGGCGCAACCGATGACAATCCTTCAGACAATCCTTCGGAAGGAGGTTCCTCCGGCAATAATCCTCCTGGAACCGATCCGGGGAATCAAGATAATCTTCCCGGCGGCGGAACCGGCATCATTGATGGAGTCATCGACGATGTGATTGAACCCGGCGTCGACGATACGGTAGACGATATCATCAACCCGAAAAGCCCCTTTGAGGATACGAAGGGACACTGGGGCGAGGCCTATATTGCCAAGGCAGTCCAAAAGGGTCTGTTCAAGGGATACGACGAAAAACACTTTGGGCCTAACGATCCGGTGACGAGGGGACAGTTTATAACCGTTCTTTATCGGCTGGCAGGCAGCCCCGAAACCTCGGCGAAAACGACTTTCAAGGACATTTCCGGTGAGATCGCCGAGTTCCAGAAAGCCATCGCCTGGGGATTTGAAAAGAAATACGTCAATGGGAAATCGGCGGCAAGCTTCGAACCCAAGTCCAACGTGACCCGTCAGGAAGCGATGAAGATGCTCTTTAATTATTCCGGTGGACAGCGGGGGATGGAAGCGATGTTTACCAGCACCTACGACAACCGTTATACCGACAGCAGCGAAATCGCTGACTGGGCGAAGGACGCCCTGTACTGGGGCATTTACAATACGTTGATTTCCGGCACCAGCGACACGATGCTGGAACCGGGCGGTACGGCCACCCGGGAACAGCTGGCAAAGATTCTGGTGATTTACACCGAGAAATTCGGTGCATCCGGCGAGGAGGCGAATGAATGAGAAAACTAATTGTATATCTGATTACGGCAGCGATGCTGGTGAGCATGTTAGCCGTCCCGGCGTTTGCGGCGGATCCCGCCACGGAATCCGGGATCTATGACCTGCAATATGAAAACAACATCACTGTGGTGCCGCAGAAAGCGAACGGAACCGCAGTGCAGGGAAAAACCGTCTCCATCGACGGAGCGGACAAGACCCTGTATCCTGAGGCGGAAAAACTCGCACTGACCTATTCCAGGGTTACGGCGAATGCCTACTACCTTGCAGTAGTCATCGAGGCGGATGCCAACGGGTCGATGCCTTCCCCCACGGAGGATAACCTGACTTATATCGACCAGCAGACGGCGACAACCGGAACCGGCGGGGGAACCGTTTCCTTCACCCTGTTCCCGAAGGAGATGAAGGCGGGCAAAACCTACCTGATCTGCATTTCCGGGAATGGGCAGGCGCTGGCGCCGGTAGGGAATTTTAAATACTTTGAGTATGTGCCTTACGTGCTTGGAGACGTGGATGAGGACACCTTGATTTCTCCAAAGGATGCTTTATGGGTACTTCAAGCAGCTGCACATAACCGCGATTTAACAGAAAAGCAGACTAAAGCTGCGGACGTTGATAAGGACGAATTAGTTTCGCCTAAAGACGCTCTGTGGATTTTACAGGCGGCTGCGCATAATCGAGTTTTGTAATCTTGGAGGGGAGTTATGAAAAGAGTATTATCTTGGTTTTTATCAATATTATTAGTGTTCTCGATGTCCCCAGTAATGTCATTTGCAGGGGATTGGACTGATCAGGCACCAGAGATTAGTTTTGTGGTTGATGATTCCGCGGTGAATACTACGGGAGAAGCGAGCGTAACTGTAACCATTGGTACTTCTTCTCCGGACGTCAGTTCTTACGCCGTTGGCGTGGAATATGATCCAGCCTTTTTTGAGTTGGATGATACAAAAGGAACTACTGTTGATGCGGATGAGGAACCTATAGGAAAAGGATTTGATATCTCCTGTAATGGTACCAGAGCAAGGACAGGGGTCAATACAGGTAACGTTGACTTTAATAACAATAAAGTATTCTATTTAGTAAATGCCAACGATAAAGGATTTAGAAATTCAACAGCGCCAATAGTTTTTACTTTCTATTTTAAGGTTGTACAGAGCGCTTTGAATGATGGAGGGACAACCACCTTAAAACTGGCTAATGGGGTAGCGGGAAATACTCCATTATTCCAGATTTCAAATGGTGAAGATGAAGTATTATATCCCGGAGGGTCCAAAGATGTTGTCATCAATGGTCTCCCGGATATCAGTTTAACCGGCACAATCGCACAGCCGGTGAAAAACGGCAGCCCGTCATCTACATTGTCAGCTGACAAGGCGACCGTTGGGGATATTACCTGGGAACCAGCATTGACAGGCAACAAGTTCGCTGCGAATACAGCGTACACGGCTTCCTTTACATTAACGCCTACAGAACCGGTCAAAGGTGTTGCCTGTGAGGATACATCCTTTACGGTATCGGAACCGGACAGCAACGGCGTTTACACAGTTTCCAAGACTTTTGAGAAAACTGCAGCAAAAGCATTGTCATCTATAGCCGTTACTACTAATCCGTCTAAAATGTCGTATTCCGATGGAGATGTGATGGATCCAACCGGAATGGTTCTGACGGCGACATACGATGACGATTCAACGAGTGTACTGTCAACGGACGAATATGAATTCGTATACGCTGATACGGATTATAACAAATTGACCAAGGGTGACGATGAAGTCAGTATCGTTCCGCTGGCAGACCGAAGCAAGGCCATCGGTTTAACGGGTATTTTTGTTGCTGGGAAAGAAGTCAATCCTGATGATTTTACTTTTGCACAGAAAACATTTGAATATGCAGGGGACCAGACGGAAGCAGTTGCAGCAACAATTACTGCACCGGAAGGAATCGATCCTTCAAAAGTTCAGTATTTCTTCTCAAAAGGCAGTTCCTTTAATCCTGTTGCGGTAAAAGATGCAGGTACATACGCTGTATTTGCGACAGTTGCCGGCGATAAGCATTACACGGACACTAACATTGCATTTGGAAATGATACTAAAATTCAGGTAACTCCGAAAGAAGTCGAGGTCGTGTGGGATGATTCCACCTTGACCAAGGATTATAATGGTCAGTTGCAGGCTCCGGCAGCATCTGCGGCCGGTGTGAACGGAGATGTAATCACACTGTCAATCAAGGTTGACGGAGCAGATGGAAAGAAGGATGCAGGCGATTATTCAGCATCCGCATCCATTGAATCTGTTTCTAATGGAGATAACACGGTAGAAACAACTAATTACACTTTGAAGACAGAAACGACAACAGCGGCCTTCAAGATTAAGCCTAGAGAGTTGGAATTTACGCAGCTCAACGTTAAGAGCAAGACCTATGACGGAACTACAACCGCTGAGTTGAATCTTCCGAATCCACTTCCGGGGGTTGTTTCTGGAGACGATGTTTCTCTGAATGCTACTGCTGCATTTGAAGACAAGAATTTCGGACTGAGCAAGAAAGTCAATATTACAAATATGGCTTTAACCGGAGCGGATGCGAAGAATTATACGTTGAAATCCACGACCGCTGAAAGTTGGGCAGCCATCTCCAGAAGACAAGTTGGAGCAGAATGGGATCAGACATCTGCACAGAACCTGGTTTATGACGGAACAGAGAAGACCGTGACGGCGAACATCATCGCTGTTCTGTCGGATGGGCTCGCAGTAGTTTCCGGTGACGTAGTCGAACTGATTTGCAGCGGAAATGTAAATACCAATGCAGGGGAGTATACAGCAAAGGTTGAAAGTCTGGATGGTACTGATGCAGGGAACTACAGTCTGGTCATGACACCCCAGTTGAGCTACGAAATCGCGAAAGCGGATCTGACCGATGTTCAGGCAGCACCCCAGTATTTGCGCTCCGATGAGGTGCAGACCGGTTCCTATGATTACACCTTTAATTTAAGTGATGTGATTCAGTTCGCCGGATTACCCGAAAATGCAGGGACTTTCAATTATTCGGAACCCGCTGTGGTTGGCACCGCTGACTATATCGCAGCTAACAGCCTGAAGATCGAGAACGGAAAGCTGAAGTTTACAGTGAATCCGGCTCAGGCGAAAAATACGGAACTGACTATCAACGTGAAGGTCAGCGGACAAAATTACAATGACAAGACCGTTCCAATCAAGTTCACCTTCATGAGCAAGAAGGATGTCAGCGAACAGCTGGCACTGACTATTGAGAATGCACTGGATCCCAACGCAAGTCTCATCTATGGTGATGAGTTCATCGTAACCGGGACTTATACGAACGGTGATAATGCCGTTGCTAGCGATGTGACCGCAAGCTGCGTTTACAAGCAGGGCGACACTACTTTGGAGGGTGTTCCGACGGATGCCGGCACCTATACCGCAGTTTGGACCTACGAAGACATTGTAGAGGACGGGGCTTTTCCGGGACATCTGGGCACGGTAGAAAAGGAATTTACCATTAACCCAAGACCGGCGGACGTGAATTGGAGCAATACGGAACTGACCTATAAAGGCCAGCCGCAGAAGCCGACTGCAAAAGTTACTGTCCTGGCCAGCGATGACGGAGAAATCGTTGCGGATGTTTCCGGTGAACAGACCGACGCCGGCGACAACTACACGGCAACTGCCAGCATCACGAATACCAACTACGCATTGACAGATAATACAAAGACCACTTCTTTCAGCATTGCTAAGAAGCCAGTCACGGTTTCCGGCATCAAGGCCGACAACCGGGAGTACGATGCAACAACTTCGGCAACGGTTTACTTCACTGACGTTCAGTTTGACGGAATCGTTTCTCCTGATGAACTGGGTGTGGAAGCAACCGGGGAATTTGCAGATGCCAATGCCGGCGAAAACAAGACCGTTACAATCAAGGATCTTAAACTGACCGGCGATGCGGCAAAGAATTATGTATTGGCGGAAAGCGGTCAGCAGACCAGGACCACCGCAAACATCACGCCGAAGGAAGTTTCCCTGACCTGGAAAGTTCCGGAGGATCTGGTTTACAACGGTGAGATCAAGTCCGTTACGGCGACTGCAGGCGGATTGATCAATTCGGATACCTGCGACGTCATTGTTGCAGACGGCGCGAAGATTAATGTCGGGGAATACACCGCCCGTGCCACCGGACTGAGCAATGCGAATTACAAACTG
>JAFWFI010000203.1 GCA_017515705.1 Bacillota bacterium | reverse complement strand
CGCGAGTGGGTCACTGTGAAGCCGCCGCAAAGAAGCGCGGATAAGTCAGAATGCGGGATGACCGGATCAATCTTCTGCCGTCACCGGAGGTTTGCCAAACGTTTCCGCGGCAGAGTGCGCCCAAAAGCGCCTCTGTTTTTTCGTGGAGCGGTTGTTTGCGCTGCCCCGGGATGACAGATCACGGGGTTGTTTTATTGGAAACCCGGAACAGCATAAGGGAGGTCGGACATGAAGAAAAGAGTTGCAGCAGGTAGAAGATTACTGGCAGTCCTGCTTTCGTTGATGATGGTGGTCAGCCTGACGCCGTCGGTGGCGCTGGCGGAGGATGAGACGAAGAGTCTGGAGGTATCATGGGACGATTGCATCAGCATTGGCGAAATGGAGGACTATGAATGCGATATACTGCTCTATGATAAAGAAGTGCCGGAGGGAGTCAGCCAGATCGTTTTTACGGATGAGGCCGGCAATATGGAAGACGATTTCAGCTTCATCACCACCTGGGAAATGGGTCCGGCATATGTATACCAGAGCAATACGGTTTCCGTAACGGATGCATATAAAGTGGGAAATTCGGATCTTCATGAGGATGAAGCCTTTACCTTGAAGGACGAGTATGCAGAGGAGGAATTCGAAGACCTTTACGGGTTCCTGATCATGGACGACGAGGCTGAAACCTACTTCGTTTTGATTCGGATTCCGCAATCTTCCGAAATGCCGGCAGCGGACGTGACGTTTACAGCATCTGTCGACGGACAGCCTTTGGAACTGCCGGAACCGGAGGAGAACGGATATGAATACACCTCTTCCTATACCGGGGAAGTGTCGCTTTGCGACCTGTACACGCTGACGGTTCCTCAGGATGCGGAGACGGTCAAACTGGTTTTTTCCGGAAATGTCCTGGCATACACATATAAGGGCGCCGGGACAACTCCGGTGAAAGCGAACGATTCCGGATTCGTCAGCGGCTGGACGGATGATTACATGACCGGTGCGGCGGAATACAGCCTGGCAGTGGACACGGAAAACTACATTCAGGTTCAGACGCCGTACGACAGCAGTTTTCAGTCGACTCTTCTGCTTGCCATTGCTTTTGAAGGAGAGAAACCGGAAACACCGGAGGATCCTGCCGTTACAGACGCGACGGCGGATGAGATTCTGCACAATATCGCAGCCGGTTATGCGAAGTCCGGTGCGGCGGGGGATGATAATGCGCCCTGGATCGCAGCGGATATGATGGTCTACGAAAAGGCCTTCCCGGACAAGGGAAATAAGCTCAGCGATGCGCAGAAGCAGGCTATGACGGACGAGGCCATTGCCGCACTGGAAAAGGACAGCCTGAAGGTCGGCGATGCGGCGAAGTACGTTCTGGCGCTGGTGTCCATGGGCTATGATCCGGCGCAGCTGACCACCTCCACGGGAGAAGCCCTGGATGGGAAAGCCCGGCTGGATGCGCTCACATTCGACGGGGACGGCAAGGTGACGGAAGGGGCGTCCAATGCCTATACCCTGCCGTATGTGATCATCGCCTACCAGCAGTTTGAGGATTCACAGGAGGCGCTCGAAAAGCTGAAAGAAAAAGCGATAGAAGCGAAGGACGCCTGGATGGACACCACCGTAGGCGTGGACGGAATGACGCCCATGATGCTGGCGCTGGCGGAATCGTATAATGCAGACAACGCGGCCGGCGCAGCGCTGGACGGGGCGGTGGCTGCAGTGAAGGCCGCCCAGACGAAGAGCGGTTCCATCGGATCGTATATCAACGCATCGACGGATGGGCTGGCGGCAGTCGGTTTCGCCGCCCTTGGGATCGATCCGGCGGGTGTAACCTATAAGGATGATCCCGAAGCGGCCAGTTTGCTGACCGGGCTGGTGAGCCTGGCGGATCCGACGCTGG
Organism: Bacillota bacterium; assembly: GCA_017515705.1. Classification (GTDB taxonomy): domain Bacteria; phylum Bacillota; class Clostridia; order Peptostreptococcales; family Anaerovoracaceae; genus RUG14258. The sequence goes on along the minus strand of JAFWFI010000203.1, from coordinate 1,548 downwards.
ACGGCTTCGGCAACCATAACAGCTGGAACACGGAGCAGGGCTTCCGGGGTTTGCTGGCGGCATCCCAGGTACAGGAAGGGGAAAAATACCGTATCTACGATTTCAGCGGACAGGAGCTGAAGCCTGCAGCGGCATCCAGGGGAAACGTTCTGTTCCGGGTAGTGCCGGAGAACGCGGCCGTCAGTTTGAAAACGCAGGGTGGTGAAGACATTGCGCCGGCGGATGGAAAACTGTATGATCTGCCGGAAGGTGAATACGATTATACCGTCAGCTGCGACGGGTACAGGACGAAGACCGGCGTCGTGACGGTGACGGCACAGGATATCAGGAGCCATGCGAAGATCACGGAAAAGGTTTCCCTGCTTCGCGAAGCGGCGCCGGCGGATGCCGGCACGGTCAAGATTACCGTTCAGGTGCTGGCACACGGTTCGGATTGCGACAACAGCATCACGTACAAAAATGATCCGGACAAGTATTCGTCCCTGCTGAACGGAGAGAGTTACACAGCAACTCTGGTGAAAGACGAAGGCACTGCCCGGGATGCGCTGGTGGAGGCCCTGGACGACAGCGGCATCACTTATGAAGAGGTTTCCAACGGCTATTTCCCCACCATCGGGGAGTACACGGAATTTGGACACGGAACGAATTCCGGCTGGCTGTATATGGTGAACGGCAAGGCGGGCACTTCGGCGATGAAGGACGTAACTTTCTCCCGGGATGGTACCCTGACGGTATTCTTTACAGATGATTATTCCAAAGATTACGGTTCGGAAAACTGGGGCGGCGGAGACTCCGGCGGCGGGAATCACGATTCGGGCGACCCGTCGGATCAGCCCGGACCGGAAGGATATTACGATGATACAAAGGGGCACTGGGCCGAAGAAGCCATCGATTCCATCACGGAGCGGAGTCTGATGAACGGCGTGGCAGAACGGAAGTTTGCACCGGACATGACCCTGTCGAGGGCGATGTTCGTGACCATGCTGTGGCGTCTGGATGGAGAGCCTTATGAAGAAGGCACAGCCCAGGCCGGTATGAATTACTCCGATGTGGATGGTGACGATTGGTACTATAAGGCAGTGCTCTGGGGCGTGAAGAACGAAATCGTAAAAGGCACGTCCGACACGACCTTCTCGCCGGATGCATCCCTGACCCGGGAGCAGATGGCGACGTTCCTGTACCGGTATAAGAATGGAGACGGGAGATTGGAGATGGAAGAAGATCCTTCGGCTTCGCCTCAGAATGACATTTCTGCAATCGGTAGTTACACTGATGCAGATCAGGTCAGTTCCTGGGCGAAGGAAGCCGTGACGTGGGCCATTGCCAACGGCATCATCAACGGCGTTTCCGAAAAGAAGCTGGCGCCGCAGGGCACCGCTACCCGGGCACAGGCAGCGACGATCCTCCTGAGATACATCGACAAACACTCTCTATAATACACCCATCAAAAAGGAGAGCCCTCCGTTGTGGAGGGCTTTCCGCTTTTTTGTTATTCGGTTTCCCAGAGGGCTTTCCCGGTTTCCCGGGCCCGCCGGGCCAGGTCTTCGT
>JAFWFI010000202.1 GCA_017515705.1 Bacillota bacterium | reverse complement strand
TGTCACCGGTCAGGGCCTCCATATCCTTCAGGGACATGAAGATGTAATCCTCTTCCTTCCCCCCGGTGTCCAGCGTACCCGTCACGGTAAAGTTCATCGTCACGGCGTCCTCACCGGCCGCCGCATCCGTCTCCGCCGGCTGGTCCGGGTTCTCCAGGGCCTCCGGGGAATAGGTGATGGTCAGCCGGCCGCCCACGTCGACGCTGAGCAGCTTGGCGGTTTCCTTCCCCACCAGGATCTGCCCGTCCTCCGACGGCCATTCCCCATCGATGTACCAGTAGGGGCTGGTCTTCTGAACATTGTCCAGATCCGTCCCCGCTGCGATGATGGGCTGTTCGTTGACCGTCACGGTCTCATAGCGGTAAGGAGAAACTCCTACCAGCTGATCTTTTTTCATGTATTTCAGCGCTTCATTCATGCTTTCTTCCGTCAGCACCTCGGATTCGGTCTCCGACTGCGCCGACGCCACGAAGATCATGTTCGCACCGTAGCTTCGGAATTGTTCCCCCATCTGTTTGGGAACATCGTAGTAGATCGTCACCAGCCCGCAGAGGATGGTGGCACCCACGGCGATGGCCAGCAGTGCCACGAACATCCGGGACCGCCGCCGGATCAGGGAAGCCGTGATCATCCGAAAGAACATTTTGCGTTTCGTCATCTCTCTCCCCTCCTAACGTCCGTGCAGCACTTCTGCCGGTTTCATTCTAAGCAGCGTCCGGATCGCCGGGATGCTGCCGAAAAACGTCACTACTAAAATCAGGATCGCCACAATGGGGATCACCATGGGCTTCATGTTGATGGAAGAAGCAAAGACCGTCTGCCCGATGATCTGGGCAAAACCGTAGCCCACGAAGTAGCCGATGGCGCCGCCCACTAAAGCAGTGATCATGATCTCGGTCAGGATCAGCGCGGTAATGGCACTGTCCTTGGCGCCGATGGCCTTCAGGAGCCCCAGTTCCTTGGAGCGTTCCATCACGCTGGCGGTGACCAGGTTGGAGATCCCCAGACCCGAGCCCACCAGAGATAAGATGGTGATCAGAATCATCAGCAGTCTTGTCTTTTCCATGATGGCCCCTTCGGATTCCGCCACCTGACGGACCGGGGAAGCCACGCTTCCGGTGATCACTTCCTGGATCTGATAACAAATGGAACTGGTGTAAGCGGTGCAGTACCAGGTCTCATAGTCCGCGATGGACAAAGACTTCGGGTCCTTGGCCGCTTTCTGGGCCAGCTCGTTGTCCGGTGTGGTCAGGGCGCTGACCTCGATGCTGGACAACAGCCCATCGGTACCCGACAGTTCCTGAGCGATGTCCAAGGTAGTGTAGATCTGTTCATCCGCGTCATCGCCGCTTTCGTAGATCCCCACCACCTTCAGGTCCTTCGACCCGTGACGGGTGGATACTGAGATCCGGTCTCCCACGGAAATGCCCTGTGCTTTGGCCAGGGTGGTCCCCACCATGACTTCATCTTCACCGGCCTGCTCGTCCATCCATTCCCCGTCGGTGATCGTCCACCAGGAACGCATGCTGGTCACGCCGGCGTCCAGTTCCTCGCCGGTAGGCAGGGACAGGTGGTGGTTGAACCAGGTCCCCACTAGTTTGACATCGTTTCCCATCAAGTCCACCGTGGTGTCGATGAAGGGTGCGAAGTCCACGATATTGAAGGCCCAGAAGATCGTCTTGATCTTCCCGAGCTCGTCTTCCTGCAGATAGGCGCTTTTGATGCCGTCCGCATCATTGCCTTCCAGTTCATAAATGTCCTCCAGGACGCTGTTCTGCTTCGGAACCACGGTGATATTTGCGCCGTAGGTTTTCAGCTCCTGATTGACCTTGTCGCCCACATCCAGCATGATGTTGAGCATCGAGGTGGCCAGAGACGCGCCCAGAAGGATCGTGAATGCGATCATGACCATCTTGCCCTTTTGCCGGAAAAGAGCGCCTTTTACCATTCTCAAAAACATCCCTGCACCTCCTTTACCTGAATTCGTCCTGATGATCCACCAGGGTCTGGATCGGTACGATGATCTGCCCGTTTTCCACCCGGTAGTCAATGACGATGGGGTTGCAGCCACCCTTGAAGCCGATGGTGTTCTTGTTCATCACCACGTCGCAGCGGCGGCAGACGATCTGCTCGTCCCGCTCGAAGTACCCGGCGTCGCCGCAGATCTCACAGGCATCCAGTCCCACGCCGTAGGCGCTGGATCCGGGCTTCTGGACCACGATGAACTTCACTAAGACCCCGTCGTCGGTGGTATAGCCGAAGCGGTGCAGGTGGCCGTCTTCCACGGCTGTCAGCGGTACGATCACATCGGTGCCCACGACTTGGGTTTCTTCCACCGGCGCCTCGTCCGGAGCTTTGTTGTTGTAGGCGTCGATCACCGTCACGTTGATGCCCGCCAAAAGGACACACACCGCCAGGACCACCGCCCAGCGGTGGTTGTTTCTCATCCGTGCCTTGATCTTCCTGTGCTGCGCCGGATTCGAATACTCTTCCCGGACTTTCAGGTTGGTCACGTACAGGCAGACGGCGGCGGCCAGCGCCACGATCATCTCCGCGATCAGGAACCACTTGCTGTAGTTGACTCCGATCTTCACCATGGTGAAGAGGAAATGCGTCTGGTGGATGATCCGGCGGGCCAGCATCAGTTTCACCGCGATGCCGGAATACCGCAGCAGCAGGATCAGCGCCATGGCGATGGGAAACACCTTGTGCCACGGGGACTTCATCCGCCGCTCGATCTTATACACTGCAATAAACGCGATGACCGCCAGCAGGGCGCCGAGGATCACGCCGATAAAACGAAAGAGGAAGTCCGTGGTAAAGACCGCGGATCCCTGGGCATAAACGGGCGTGCCCACGTTGAAATTCTTAGGATAGGCAAAGACTGCCGGCAGGCAGTAAAACAGCAGGGAGACCACGATGGCCGAGGCGGCCAGATACGTCAGGATCTGTCCTGCTTTTTTCGTTATTCGCTGTAATATCGGAATCGAAAGGAGTATCAGCAGAAGCAGGCCGATGGCAAACACCGCAATGGTCCACAGGTCGATGTATGCGATGTAGCCCAGGTTCAGCTTTTTGCTCAGGGGGTTGGGCGTGTTGATGATGACGGCCATGACGGCGGCAGCAGCAACGCCTGCGCAGCAGGCTGCGTACAGGATCCGGCTGCCCAACCTGGGGAAGTTGAATTTGATGTACGCCAGAAGCATCCCGATGATCAGCCCCGCAGGCATCAAATCAAAAGTCAGTTGTACTAGATATTTAAGCATAGTGAATACCTCAGAGGATAAAAATTTTCATTTAGCGGGAAAAGAGCTGCCCGAAGGCAGCTCTGCTTGAGTCAGTGTGCGATTATTCAGCAGACTGAGGTCCGAGGTAATCCCAGGAATCATAAGTATAAGTGATCACGCCGTCCGGGAAGGCTTCGTCGAAGGACTTCGCTCCGGGGCCGGTCAGCTCGTCTGTGTGCAGCAGGTAGTTGTTGTCTGCCGGGCTGTGGATCGTAATGGTCAGGCTGTAAGTGCCGGCTTCGGGCAGCTTGATGTTCGCGCCGTAGTGCGGGCCGTCGGAAGCAGCCATTTCCATGAAGGTGCCGGCCGCTTTTTCTTCACCGTTCTGTTCCACTTTGTAGTCTACGGTGAGGTACGGAATCCAGGAACCCAGTTCATAACCGAAGTTGTTTTCCAGGGCGGAGATGTCCGCTTCGAGGTGGATGTCGTAGTCTTCTGCCTTCGTGCCGTCGCTCATGGGAACGGGCTGGAAGTATACAGCAGACAGGTTGATGAATCCCAGTTCTTCGTCTTCGAAAATCGGGATTTCGGTGAAGCCGGCGGCTGCGGCGTCATCAGCGGCAGCATCTGTATCCGCTTCCGCTTCTGCTGCAGGTTCATCGGTTGCCGGTTCTTCGGAGGAAGTATCGCCGCCGCAGGCAGCGAAGCAAGCTGCGATCATCACAACTGCCATCAGCAGGGTGAGGATCTTCATCACATTCTTTGACATTGTTGTTCTCCTTTCGATTGGTGAAAATGTTGGTGTATTGATTTACTCATGCGTGCTTTCCCAGATGAGTCAAATCCGGTGTTATCAGGCCTTTTCCGCCTGAAGCTGTGCCAGCTTCTTCTTATTCTGCGCCCGCTGCACTAAGAACAGTACGATGAAAGCGGCCAGCAGGATCAGCTGAGGCACAACGGTTTCGATGTGCGGGTAGATCCCGAAGGTGTCCAGAATATCGTTTTCCGGAATCTTCGCCACCAGGTCGGAGATGACCGGAATGTGGATATTCCACAGGTCGATGGCGTCTCCTTCCAGCAATTCCTTGATGCCGGAGCCCAGGAACGCCAGTGCCATAATCGCCATCAGCGCGCTGGTGGCAATGAAGAAAGGCTTCAGCGGCAGCTTGATGGAGAAGAAGCGGATGGCAATGAATACCGCCGCCAGGATCAGCACCGCCACGATTACGCCGAAGACGATGGGGCTGTAGCCGATTCCCTGGGACTGGGCGTCAGACATCATGGGCTGGTAGAAAAGGATGACTTCCGCGCCTTCCCGGAATACCGCCAGGAATGCGGTGAAGCCCAAAGCGAACATGCTGCCCCGGGAAATGGATCCTTCCACCTTGCTGTCGATGTACCGGGTCCAGGTCTCGGTCTCGGATTTATGCAGCATCCAGAAGGAAACATATACCAGCACCGCCACTGCCAGCAGGGCCGTCACGCCTTCGATGACTTCCTGGGAAGCCCCGAACATAGCGCTCTTGTTCTTCAGGATGTGCAGACCCCAGGCCGCCACCGCGCTCAGCGCAATGGCAACAACAGAACCCGCGTAGACCGGCCGCAGCTGCCGGCGGTTGCCGGACTTGACCAGGTAGGCGATGATGCCGCCGATGACCAGGATCGCTTCCAGTCCTTCTCTCAGCAGAATGATGAATGCTTCCAGAAAGAATGCTCCGCCGGTGACCTTCGTCCCACTGCTGTCGGAACCCGTCAGCTTTTGGAAGGCTTCCGTCGTCGGGCTCAGAAGAAGCGCATCTTCGTAGAGCATTGAGGTCAGGTTGGACACTTCGCTCTGAACTGTTTCCAACCCCAGATCTTTCTTAACCGATTGCCGGCAGGCCTTGTAGGCCAGCTCGACCTCATTTTTCCGGGCACCGGAGATCCGGGACATGGTCTGCCGTTCGAATCCGCAGACCTCGTAATACCCGTAGTACCCGTCCTGCATGCATTTATATGCCGCATCCATATTGCCGTCCCGGTAATTCTGGATACCGGCATTCATGCACTGCTCGATCGCATAAGCGACTTCGTTCATGTTGGTGGTTTCGCCGCTGTCCGGGAAGTAAACCGGCTGGGCTTCTTCCCAAGTGGCGTAATGCGGGGTCTCCGCCGCTGCCATGACGCCCAGAGGCATCAGCAGGAAGGCCGCCGTCACCGCCGCAAACAGAAATACGGCGATCCGTTTATAATTGGTGATTGTCTGATTCAAATACTGTCGTTCCCCCTTCCCGGATTGTCCTTGCAAACTAATGTTATTTATTGCTAACCAATGGTGTTAAGAGAAGGCCGGTTCTGCCGGCCATTGTTATCTTTCGCTAATATAAATTGTTTAGCACTAACTTCTTGGTCCGTATTTTTTATACCACAATCCACCGCCCTTGTCAATTGAAAACGGCGAATTTATTAGTTATTGCTAACCCTTTTCTCTTCCGTCAGGTCCACGGCGTTCATCCGGCAGACCCGGTCGGCGTATTTCACCGCATCCGTCTCATGGGTGACCATCAGCACCGCAGTCCCGGCATCGGCGATCTCCCGAAAAAGCTGCAGGACGGTTTCCGTATTCTCGTCGTCCAGGTCCCCTGTGGGCTCGTCCGCCAGCAGGATGTCCGGCTTCATGACGAGAGCCCGGGCAATGGCCAGCCGTCTCACTTCCCCGCCGGAAAGTTCGGAAGGATAGGCCGCCGCCAGGTGGGCGATGTCCAGCTTCTCCAGCAACTCCGCCGCATAGGCGTCTGCTCCGTCATCTTTATGATACAGCGCGTACGGCAGTTTGACGTTTTCCAGCACCGTCAGGCTGTCCAGTCCCGTGTGCCCCTGGGGCACTACGCCTATCCGGGCATTTCGAAGAACGGACAGTTCCTTGTCCGGCAGGGCGTACAGGTCCCGGTCTTCCAGGAAGACCTTTCCCTCCGACGGAGAGATCAGGCCCGCCAGCATATTCAGAAGCGTCTTTTTGCCGCTGCCGGAACGGCCCACCAGTACGGTGAGTGTTCCCGCTTCCAGCTCGAGGCACAGGGGATTCACGGCATAGAAATAATTCGCTTCCCCGGTTTTCCGGGGAAATTTCTTCGATATGTTTTCGGCTCGGAGTA
>JAFWFI010000037.1 GCA_017515705.1 Bacillota bacterium | reverse complement strand
TTGTCCCCCAGCACGGACCCGCTGCCCCGGTTCTGGTTCACATTGAGCGCCAGGCAGCGCAGTTTCCAGCGTACGCCGGTAACCGGATCCGGTTCCAGTTCCGCCAGGGCTTCCGCCAGCCAGTTCGTCAGTTCTTCCTGTTCCGGCAGTTTGCCCTTGTTGATGACCAATACCACCATCACCTCGCCGGTGCCTTCCGCGTTGCGCACCACCAGGTGCCGCAGGGTGCCCTTTCCGGTGCGGGGATCGAAAGGCGTCACGCCGTATTCAGCCATGTACTCCCGGATCACCTGGGCAGCCGTGACCGCCGGCGCCGATTGCAGCAGGCAGTCCGGACAATCCACCACCTCGTGGGTCCGTGCCCGGTAGAAGCCGATGGCCGGCTCCTCCACTGTACCGCCTACGGGAAACTGCCCGTTGTTGCGGTAGTACAGGGGTTCCTCCATTGAAACGATTGCTTCCACTTCGGGGTTTTTCACTCCCCCGATCCGCTCCAGGGTATCCCGAACCTTCTGCTCTTTCCACTGAAGCTGTCCTTCATAGCTCATGGCCGCCAGGCTGCAGCCGCCGCAGTCCCCTGCGAAGGCGCAAAGCGGCTCGATCCGATAAGGGGAAGGCTCCGTTACCGTTAACAACCGGCCGAAGGCGAAGGTTTTTTTCACCTTGGTAATTTCCACCTCGCACCGGTCGCCCATCACCGCACCCGGCACGAAAACCGCTGCGCCTTCCGCCCGGCCGATGCCTTCGCCGGAAGTGCCCATATCCGTTATATCGATTTCGTAATGATTTCCCTTTGTCAGCATAATGTATTCCCTTTGTGAAACTAAAACTTAAGACCAAAGAATGGCACCGCCGGGGCTCCAGTCTTCAGTCTTTAGTCTCCTGTCTTTAGTCTCCAATCTTCAATCTTCAATCTTAAGACTTAATCGATTTTGTATTTCGTCTTGAATTTGCTCTGCATCATCACCTTGATGATTTTCCGAAGCTGCGGGATCTGCTTTTCCGTCAGGAAGCGCTTCGGCACCAGAACGATCATCCCCGCCGTATTGAAAATCAGGAAATGGGTCCGGCATTCCTCGCCGTTGTACAGGTTTTCCCATTCAAATTCTTTGCTCTTTTCTTCATCGAAGGCTTCGGAAACTACTCCGTCTTCGCTGAAGATCATGTGCCGTTTCGAGCCCATATAGGCAAAGTCCGATTTCTGCAGACGGTTTGTAATGTAGCGCATGAACGCCAGCATTCCAAGCACCGCCACGATCAGCGCCACCGCCACCAGTTTCAGGATATCCGTCATCTGGATCACTCCTGCAGCGCCCAGCACCAGATATCCGATAGAAATGATCAGCACACCGAACATTCCGAAGATAGCAAACTTGTTCTTGCCCATGATATTATTGTATACCAAGTTCTTATAGTCCTTTTTTTCCAGCTGGACATCAAACTCCAGTCTTCTTACATCCGCCATAATATGTTTCCTCCTTTATATCACATGCACTTTCATCATGTTGGTGCTCCCCGACTTGCCGAAGGGGAAGCCCGCCGTGAAAATGACGATGTCTCCCTCTTTGATCCAATCCGCATCCTTTTCCGCCGCAGCGATGGATTCCCGGAAAATCGTTTCCTCGTCCTCGTGGGCGGGAATGATCACCGGGTATGCGCCCCAGGTCACCGCCATCCGCCGCGCCGTGGTTTCCCGGGTGGCGCTGACGATGATGGGCGCCCTTGGCCGGAATTTTGCCACCATCCGGCCGGCAAAGCCAGAGGCGCTGGCCGTCACGATGGCCTTTGCATTCAGGTTCACCGCTGTTACACAGGTGGCGTAACCAATGGCCCCGGTCACATCATCATTCTGGTATTCTTTGCTTTTGTCCAGCAGTTCTGCGTAATCGATGGATTCTTCCGTGGTGACGGCGATGCTGTGCATCATCTTCACCGCTTCCACCGGATATTTCCCTGCTGCCGTTTCCCCGGAGAGCATCACGCAGTCCGTCCCGTCCAGGATCGCATTGGTCACATCCCCGACTTCCGCCCGTGTGGGCCGGGGATTGCGCATCATGGAATCCAGCATCTGGGTGGCGGTGATCACCGGTTTTCCGGCCCGGTTGCAGGCCCGGATGATCTTTTTCTGGATCAGCGGGATCTGTTCCGGCTCCAGTTCGACGCCCATGTCGCCCCTGGCCACCATGATCCCGTCCGCTTCCGCCAGGATCTCTTCCAGGTTCTCCACGCCCTCCTGGTTTTCCAGTTTGGCAATGATCTGGATCTCTTCCCCGCCGTTTTCATCCAGGATCTGGCGGATCTGGCGGATATCATCCGCCTTCCGCACGAAGGATGCGGCGATGAAGTCCACGCCGTTTTCCGCCCCGAAGACCAGGTCCGCCCGGTCTTTGTCCGTCACTGCCGGCAGATGGGTCCGCACCCCCGGCAGGTTGATGCCCTTATTGCTGCTGATGACGCCGCTGTTGATGACCCGGCAGACGATCTCCTTGCCGGAGATCTCCTCCACCTTCAGCTCGATCAGACCGTCGTCGATCATGATCCGGCTGCCCGGCGAAACATCCCTTGCCAGGCTTTTATAGCTGACGCAGCAGTGCTCACAATCTCCCGGTACGTCCTCCGGCGTCAGAGTAAATAACGCGCCCTGCTCCAGCTGTACCGGTTCCGGAAAACTTCCGGTCCGGATCTCCGGTCCCTTGGTGTCCAGAAGGATCGCGATATGCTCGCCTGTCTTCTTCCGAAGCGCCTTCAGGTCCTCGATCCGCTTTTTATGCTCTTCGTGGGTCCCGTGGGAGAAGTTCAGCCGCATCACGTTCATTCCCGCTGCGATCATCTCCTCCAGTACCTTCGGATCGTCCGATGCCGGGCCCACGGTACATACGATTTTCGTCTTTTTCATTTCTATCTCAGAATCTCTCCCAGCCGGATCAGTTCCGTCCGTTCCGGCCGCTTCATTTCCAGCGCCTCTGCCAAATCCATGTCGAAGATCTCGTTATTCCGGATGCCGACGGCGATGGCTTTCTTCCCTTCGGCCAGGGCGTCCACGCCGTAAGCGCCCAGCCGGCTGGCCAGTAGCCGGTCGAATGCACTGGGCGAACCGCCCCGCTGCACGTGTCCCAACACCGTGATCCGGCTTTCCATCCCGGTCCGCTCCTGGATGGCTTCCCTGATCTCCGCACAGGAGAACGGTGCGCCTTCCGCCACGATGATCAGGCAATGAAGTTTTCCGGCGTTGTGCCCTTCCACCACCTGGCGGCAGATGTCGTCCATATCGTATTCCTTCTCCGGCACCACGATGATGTCACCGCCGGAAGCGATCCCCGCAAACAGGGCAATATCCCCGCAGTGACGGCCCATCAGTTCCACGATGGTCACCATTCCGTGTGCGGAAGAAGTGTCCCTCAGGTTCCCGATGGCACTGACAGCCGTATTCACGGCGGTGTCGAAGCCGATGGTATAGTCCGTGTAGGCCAGGTCATTGTCGATGGTCCCCGGCAGTCCCGCTACGGCGATTCCGTTCTTCGCCAGATCCAGGGCACCCCGCAGGCTGCCGTCCCCGCCGATCACGATCAGTCCGTCGATTTTAAAACTCTCCAACATCATCAGCGCACGGTGGAAGCCTTCCTCCGTCATGAAATCCTTGCTGCGGGCGGTGAACAGTCCGGTTCCGCCCCGCTGGATCATATCCGATACGCTGACGGAATCCATGGGAATGAATTCCCCGTCCACCAGTCCTTGGTAGCCGTGCCGGACCCCGTATACTTCCAGTCCCCTGGCCAGCCCGGTCCGTACGACTGCACGGATGGCCGCATTCATTCCGGGCGAATCTCCGCCGCTGGTCAGGACTGCGATCCTCTGTATTGCCATTGTATTATTCCTCCCCTGTAAATCCGTAAGCCTGTAGGGTTGCAAGAAGTGCGGGAGAACCGTCCACGTACATGGACCGGTCTGCCCGGAACTTCCGCCCGGTCTTTTCGGATATAATGATCACCGGGACGTCGCCCGGGAAATCGGTCATAATCGTTTTGATATCGGAGAAAGCCTGCCCTTCCTCCATATCCTTCCGGATCCGAAGGAGAATGGGCTGCTTCCTTTCTTCCTTAGGTGCCTGTTCCGGCTTTGCAGCCCGGCGTTCCTCGGACAGGATCGTCCGGACTTCTTCCGCTTTGGTGTTTTCCTCCGACAGGAGCGTGACGCTTTCCGCGATGATGCTGGGCGCCTCATCCTCCTTTACGGAGACCCTGCCCCGGATCACCACCGGCTGATCTGCCTCCAGCGCCGGCGCCGCTTCCTCGTACAGTCCCGGAAAGATGATACACTCCACGCTGCCGGAGAAATCCTCCAGCGTCACGAATCCCATCCGCTTGCTGCTTTTCGTGATGAGGGTCTTCCGGGCCGTCACCAGCCCCGCCAGCACCACTTTCATCCCGTCGTAGACTTCCCCGGTCTCCTCCGACCGGATCAGGTCTTCCGTGGTCATGCTGACGATCCGTCCCAGCACCTGCCGGTATTCATCCAGCGGATGCCCGCTGACGTACAGGCCCAGCATTTCCTTTTCCATGGAGAGGAGCATTCCCTGAGGGAATTCCTCCGTTGCCGGCAGGGACCGGTTCCCCGTCACGGCTTCCATGCCGCTGGAAAAGTCCTGGAACAGGGACATCTGCCCCTCCACGTTCCGCCGGGCGGTGTTCTGGGCCGCCTCGATCTGGCCTTCATAGACCGCCATCAGCTGGGAGCGGTATGCGCCCAGGGAGTCGAAGACTCCGGCTTTGATCATGGATTCCACGGCCTTTTTGTTGATCTTGTGGATATCCACCCGGCCGATGAAATCGAAGAAGTCCCGGAAGGGTCCGCGGTCTTCCCGTACCCGGATGATCTCATCCACCACGCCTTCGCCCACGTTTTTGATTCCCAGCAGGCCGAAGGTGATCTTTCCGTCCCGAACGGAAAACTTCTTCCGGCTGGTGTTGATGTCCGGGGGCAGCACTTCGATGCCCATTTCCCGGCAGTTGCGGATGTATTTGGCCACCTGGGCCGAATCCCCGATCATGGAGGTCATCAGGGCCGCCATGAATTCCCGGGGGTAGTAACATTTGAGCCACGCGGTCTGGAACGCCACCATGGCGTAGGCCGCCGCATGGGATTTATTAAACGCATATTCTGCGAATTTGACCATTTCATCGAAGATCCGGTGACCGGCCTCTTCCGGCACGCCGCGGCGGATGCAGCCTTCGATCAGCACATTGCCCGCATCGTCCGTTCTTCCGTAGACGAAGTTGCTCCGCTCCTCTTCCATCACGTCCATCTTCTTTTTGCTCATGGCCCGGCGCACCAGGTCGCTTCGCCCGTAGGTGTAGCCGCCCAGGTCCCGGACGATCTGCATGACCTGCTCCTGGTAAACCAGGCAGCCGTAGGTCACGCCCAGGATCGGCTCCAGGGAAGGATGGATGTACTCGATTTTTTTCGGATCTTTCTTGTTTTCAATGTACCTCGGAATCGAATCCATCGGGCCCGGCCGGTACAGGGCCACGCCCGCCACGATGTCCTCCAGGCAGTCCGGCTTCAGGTTCTTCATGAAGGCCGTCATCCCGGAACTTTCCAACTGGAAGACCCCGCCGGTGTTTCCGCCGGCGATCAGTTCGTAGACCTTCGGGTCGTCCTGATCCAGGCGGGTCAGGTCGATGTCTTTCCCATAGTTGTCCCGGACCATCTGCACCGCATCCCGGATCACCGTCAGGTTCCGGAGGCCCAGAAAATCCATTTTCAGCAGGCCCAGTTCTTCCACCGTCGTCATGGTGAACTGGGTGGCGATGCCCCGGTCGCCGTTGTAAAGGGGCACGTATTCGTCGATGGGACGGTCGGCAATCACCACGCCGGCCGCATGAGTGGAAGCATGCCGGGGCATTCCTTCCAGCGCCCGGCCCATATCCAGCACCTCACGCACCCGGGGGTTCTCGTCATAGTCCTTTTTCAGATCCGGATTGACCTCCAGCGCCTTGTCGATGGTCATCTTCAGGTCAAAGGGGATCTTCTTCGCAATGGCGTCGGTCTCCCCGTAAGACAGGTTCAGCACCCGGCCCACGTCCCGGACCACCGCTTTCGCCTTCAGCGTCCCGAAGGTGATGATCTGGGAAACCTTGTCCTTGCCGTATTTTTCGATAACGTAATCGATGACCTCCTGCCGCCGCTCGTAGCAGAAATCCACGTCGATATCCGGCATGCTGATCCGTTCCGGGTTCAAAAACCGTTCAAAGATCAGGTTGAACCGGATCGGGTCGATGTCGGTGATGTGCAGGCAGTAGGCCACGATGCTGCCCGCCGCGGAACCTCTTCCGGGGCCCACGACGATGCCGTTTTTCTTTGCATAATTGATAAAATCCCAAACGATGAGGAAGTACTCCACATACCCCATGTTCTCGATGACCGCCAGTTCTTCCTCCATCCGGGCCCGGTGCGTCTCCGCCTCGTTTCCGTAGCGGTCCCGGAGGCCTTCCTCGCAAAGATGCCTCAGGTACTCCCGGGTACTGGCGAATCCTTCCGGCTGCCGGAATACCGGCAGGTGGTAATTGCCGAACTCAAAGGTCACCTTGCAGCGTTCGGCGATCCGCACGGTGTTCTCCAGCGCCTGCGGAATATCGTGGAACAGTTCCGCCATTTCCTCCGGCGACTTGAGGTAGAACTCATCGGTCTCGAAGCGCATCCGGTTTTCTTCCTCCCGGGTCTTCCCGGTCTGGATGCACATCAGGATGTCTTGGGCTTTGGCGTCTTCCCGAAGGACGTAATGGACGTCATTGGTGGCGGCCAGCGGAATGCCGGTTTCCGCCGAAAGGCGCTTCTGCAGCGGCAGGATCCGGGCTTCTTCCTGCAATCCCTGGTTCTGCACCTCCAGGAAGAAGTTCCCCTCCCCGAAGATTTCCTGCAGCGTCAGCGCTTCCTGCTTGGCCCCTTCGTAATCCCCCGACAGCAGTTTCCACTGCACATTGCCTTTCAGGCAGGCGGAGAGGCAGATGATCCCCTCGCTGTGCTTCCGAAGGACCGAGTAGTCGATCCGGGGCTTGTAATAGAAGCCTTCCACGAAACCCGTGGAGACGATCTTGATCAGATTCCGGTATCCGGTGTTGTTTTCCGCCAGCAGGATCAGGTGTCCCTGGTACTTGTCCTTCTCCGGATCCTTGTCCTGGAGACGACGGGCGGCGGTGTAGACTTCGCAGCCGATAACGGGCCGGATCCCGGCCTTCTCACACGCTTTATAGAAGTCGATAACGCCGAACATGACCCCGTGGTCCGTGATGGCCAGGGCCTTCATTCCCAGTTCCTTCGCCCGGTTCACCAAATCGCCGATCCGGGCCGCCCCGTCCAGCAGGCTGTATTCACTGTGTACATGAAGATGGACAAAATCCTGCATCCTGTTACTCCTTGATCTTTGCTGCCATTTCCTCGATTTTGGCCAGCCGGTGGGTCACCCCGGACTTGCCCAGGGGCGGGTCCAGCTGCTGCCCCAGATCCGCCAGGGAGCTTTCCGGCTCCTCCAGGCGAAGCATGGCGATTTCCTGCAGTTTCGGGGGAAGCCAGTCCAACCCCTTGGTCCGCTGGATTTTTTTGATGGCCTCGATGCTGCGCTGAGCGGCGGAAATGGTCTTTTCCATATTGGCCATATCGCAGTTATAGGTCCGGTTGACCCGGTTTTTCGTTTCCCGCATCGCCTTGGTATTCTCCAGCTCCAGCAGGCTCTTGCTGGCGCCGATGATCCCCAGGAAATCGCTGATCATATTGCTGTCTTTCAGATAGACGACCGTCGTATCCTTGCGCTGCATCTCCTTGGCCCCCAGATGAAACTGGTTCATGACCTTCTGGATATCCCGGGCAAATTCCGGGCTGGAAGAAACGATCTCCAGGTGATAGCCCTTTCCGGGATCCGTGATGGAGCCGCTTCCCAGGAAAACGCCTCTCAGGAACGCCCTCTTGCAGCATTTTTTCTTGATAATGGATTCATCCACTTCAAAGGAGAAGTTATTGAATCCGTTGCGCACCCGGAGGATGCCGGTCTCCCGCAGAATGGCTTCGCAGCGCATGTCCTCCGTGATGATCATTTCGTATAAATGATTCTTTTTCAGAACCATGCTCTTGCTGATGTTCAGCTCCATCCGGATATCGAAGTATTCCTTCATGAGCCGGATGATTTTGCGAGCCACTGCAGCGTTCTCCGTCACCAGACGGTAGGCCACCTTGTTCAGTCCGACAAAGCGCACGCTCCCGCAGCACCGGAGCAGTCCGGTGATTTCCGCCAGCATGCAGCAGCGCTTGTCCGGATCGGACGTGCAGAGCTCCACTTTTGTTTCCGATGAAAAGGACATTATTCCGTCACCTTTTGATTGTTTTTATAGTAATCCGCTGCCTTGCGGATGATTTTTCGTTCGTCGTCGTACCGGGCGATTTCCAGGGCCCGCTCCAGCGGGATGTACTTCGCCTCCACGAACCCCTCCTGTTTCAGGGGCACGCATTTCATATCTTTGGCCTGCATCAGGTACCAGTGCACAGTCTTCCGGGTCTTTTCCTTGCGGACCCGGCCGGAATGCAGCAAATACTGAATGTTCCCGAGGTAGAACAGGATACTTCCCTTGACGCCTGTCTCCTCGCCGACCTCCCGGAGGGCAGTCTGCTCCAGGGTTTCCCCGGTCTTGGTCCGTCCCTTCGGCAGGACCCAGTCGCCGTTGTATTTTTTCAGCATCAGTATCGCGTTGCCCACCAGGACAATGCCTCCCGCACTGACTTCCTTTTTCACTGCAGACCCTCCTTTCTGTAGAGATTGCAGATTTGAGATTTGAGATTTGAGATTGATTCTTCCATCTCCCATCTTCTATCTCCCATCTTATTCTTTAGCTTCTCAGCAGCGGCAGATCCCGGTTGTCAAAGATTTTCAGGATCTTCCGGGCGATTTTATCGGCGTCGTGGCGCACATAGCCCATGCGCACCTCAATGAAATCGTCTTCTTCCACACGGATCCCCATGCTCTCGATCCGCTGCCGTTCCCCGGCTTTCATGAGCACCTGTTTGGTGCCTTTCTTGGCATACCGGCCCAGAATCGTCTCGTCCAGGGTGTAATTGTTGATAAATGCGTAATCCAGCCGGGAACCCTTCATGTATCTGCGAATCTCCCGGATGTGGTCCAGCGGGGTAAAGTTGTCGGTCTCCCCCAGCTGGGTCATCACGTTGCAGATCATGATCTTCAGGGCTTCACTGTCCGTCAGCGCCTCCCCGACGCCGCCCACCAGCAGATTGGGAATAATGCTGGTGTACAGGCTCCCCGGACCGATGACGATGATGTCGGCGTTCCGGATCGCGGCTCGGGCGGATTCCAGCGTCTGGACATTCTCCGGTTCCAGGTAGACGGTCTCCACGCGGCCTTCTCCGGCCAGCACCGTCTTCGGGATATTGGATTCTCCCCGGACGATAACGCCGGAATCGAGCCGGGCGCAGAGGGTGATTTCCTGACAGGTCACCGGAATGACCCGTCCCCGGATCCGGAAGATGTCGTGCGCCACCTCCAGGCCCTGCTCAAAACTGCCGGTCATCTTGGCCAGCCCCGCTATGATCAGATTCCCCATATTCTGCCCCTTCAGCGTGCCTTCGTCAAAACGGTACTGCATCAGGTTTTCAAAATCTTCTTCTATCTCATCGTCCGCCATGGCTAACAGACAGCTTCGGATGTCTCCCGGAGGCAGCATGCCCAGGTCTTCCCGCAGCATACCGGAACTCCCTCCGTCGTCCGCCATTGTCACCACGGCAGCCAGGTTTTCCGTAATTCTTTTCAGACCCCGCAGAATGACCGACAGCCCGGTACCGCCGCCGATAATGGTGATCCGGGGTCCCTTTCCGGTAAATAAATCGTTCATAAGGTGCTTTTCCGGGATTACAGGTCCCGGTGGGTCAGGCTGACCCGGTAACCTTCTTTCTTCAGTATTTCATAAAACTCGTTGGCCATGACCACGGAACGGTGCCGGCCGCCGGTGCAGCCGAACGCCAGGACAAGGCTGGCCTTCCCCTGCCGGATATAGAAGGGGATCAGGTCCTTGATGAGCTGGAGGTAGTTGTCCCGGAACATCCGGGCCTCCTCCCATTTCATCACATAATCCCGCACCTTCTTGTTGTTCCCCGTCAGGTGCTTCATACTGGCCAGGTAAAACGGATTCGGGATAAAGCGCATGTCGAAGACATTGTCCGCATCCAGCGGGATCCCGTGCTTGAAGCCGAAGGACAGAATGGAAATGGACAGTTTCTTTCCGCGTTCCACCGCCTCCTGGTCGAAAAGATTTGCCAGAGCTTCCTTCAGCTGGGCCGTTTTCATCTGGGAAGTGTCGATGATGAAATCCGCACGCCTGCGGATCTCCTGGAACAGTTCCCGCTCCTGGTGGATCCCGTCCAGGGTATTTCCTTCCGCCCCCATGGGGTGGTTCCGGCGGCTTTCCTGATACCGCCGCACCAACACCTCGTCGCTGGCTTCCAGGAACAGGATCTGGAATTCCCGGTTCTCATCTTCCAGTGAATGGATGGTCTTGAGGAGATCGTCGAAAAAGTGACTGCCTCCACGGATATCCACCACGAAAGCTGCCTTCTCCACTTCCACGCCGCCCATTTCCGTCAGCTCGATGAACTGACCGATCAGGCTGAGCGGCATATTGTCCACGCAGTAAAAGCCCATATCTTCCAGGCAGTCTACCGCTTTACTCTTTCCGCCTCCGGACATTCCGGTCACAATCAGAAATTTCATTCTTTTCTCCTTACAAATTCACAACTCTCATAGGGTCTACTCCCGACTCCATCAGCCGGGCTACGGCATTTTCGCAATGCCCCACCCGATGAGGGGAATGGGCGTCGCTGCCGATGATAAAACTCACGTCGTATTCCGCGCAGATGGCGATGGTTTCGACGGTCAGGAAGGGATGGCTGTTGTTGATTTCCATCAGCACGCCCTTCTCCTCGCAGGCCTTCGCCACTTCTTCGATATAGATCTTCTGCTTGTCTCCCGGATGGGTGAGGGCATAAATGTCGTTTTCCATGACCGCCCGGACCATCAGATCCGTATTGAAGCGTTTCAGCGCTTGGGTGGTGGTGCCGAACTTGTTCAGCACCCAGTTTCTACCGTGGAGTGCCAGGTCCCGGACCGGTTCCTCTCCGAATGCCCCGTAGTGGTAGCCGGCGATAACATAGTCGAAATACGGCCACTCCCCGGGTTTCAGGTCCAGGTTTCCGGAGCGGTTGATCACGTTCGCTTCCACTCCCATCAGGATTTCGATTTCCGGATATTTCGGTTTCAGTTCATCGATGATCCGGCGCATCTCCGGGATCTTCTTCCTCAGGATGCCGTAACCCACATGGCCCGGCCCGTGGTCGGAGATGCCGATCTTCGTCAGGCCCATCCGGATGGCTGCCTGCACGTTTTCCTCGATGGTTCCCTTCCCATGGTGATTATGGGAATAAATCGTATGTGTATGCAGATCCCACTTGATCTGATTCATGAATCCCTCCTATTTGATAAGCCGCACTTCCGGCTGAAGCATTACATGGTAGTTGTCATAGACCGTATTCCGGATCAGCTCCATCAAAGCCAGGATATCAGCTGCCGTGGCGTCGCCTTTGTTGATGACGAAGCCCGCATGGAGTTCGGACACCGCTGCGCCGCCGACGCTGACGCCCTTGAGGCCGCTGTCTTCAATGAGTTTGCCCGCAAAGTACCCTTCCGGCCGCTTGAAGGTGCTGCCGGCGCTGGGATAATTCAGGGGCTGTTTGGTGTTGCGGCGGTGCATGAGGTCCTCCATCACCGCCCGGATCTCTTCCGGGTCTCCCGGCTGAAGTTCAAATACCGCCTCCAGGACGATCTGGCCGTTCTGCTGGAAGATGCTTTTCCGGTAGCCGAATCCGCATTCTTCCCCGCTGTACGTCCGAATCTCTCCCTCCGGGTCCATGGCAGTGACGCGGGTAACTACCTGCTTCAGTTCCCCGCCGTAGGCCCCGGCATTCATCACGATGCCGCCGCCTACCGATCCGGGAATGCCGCCGGCAAATTCCAATCCGGTCAGGTCCTGATCACAGGCTTTTTTGGACACTGCCGCCAGCAGCGCCCCCGCCCGCGCGGTAATCACATTCCCCTCGCAGGAAATGTCGGAAAACGCCTTCCCGATATGGATGACCGCTCCCCGGTACCCTTCGTCCAGGGCGATCACATTGGTGCCGTTTCCCAGGATAAAGTACGGAATGCCGTTCTCCCGGCAGGCCTTCAGGGCCATGGCCAGTTCTTCCGGCGTCCGCGGGGTGACCATGCAGTCGCAGGGCCCGCCCACCCGGAAGGAAGTGTATTTCGCCAGGGATTCATCCTTCTGCAGAAGGCTTTCATCCATCTGCTGTCTTAACTGTTCATAAATCATGAAAAGCTGTTGTCCTTTCCGTTATTTCTGCGCCCGGTAGGCTTCGTGTTCCGCAAAGGTCTCGCAGAAGTAATGGGAACCGTCGCCTTCCTTGGAAGTCTGGTAATAGTAATAGGGCGTGTCCGCCGGATACAGGGCCGCATCAATGCAGGAAAGTCCCGGCGAAGCGATCGGTCCTACCGGCAGCCCGGTGTTCTTGTAGGTATTGTAAGGTGAATCGATTTCCAGGTCCGAATACAGCAGGCGGTCTTTCTGTTCGCCCAATGCGTACTGGACCGTGGCGTCGATCTGCAGCAGCATGTTCGCATTCAGGCGGTTGTAAATGACGCTGGCGATCATCGGCCGTTCCGATTCCACCCGGGCTTCCCGTTCCACCAGCGACGCCACCGTCACGATCTGGGCTACCGAATAACCCATTTCATCGGCTCTGGCCTGGCGTTCCGGCGTCCAGTTCTTGTCAAACTGGGCCAGCATCATTTCGATGATCTGGATCGGGTCCATGTTTCCGTTGATCGAGTACGTGTCGGGGAAGAGGAACCCTTCCAGCTGACGGTAATCACCGGACTGCGGGATGTAATCGTAGGGAACCTGCATGTAAGACGCAGCGTCCAGGAATTCCTGGGCCGAACAGATGCCCTGCTCTTCCAGCCGGGCGGCCACCTGGGTCACGGTATAGCCTTCGGGAATCGTGACTTTAATGGCATTGGCCTCGTCATTACCCTTCTTCAGCTCTTCCAGGATCTCTCCGTATTTCACCTTGCCGGGTCCGAAGGTATAGACCCCCGGTCTCAGGTTGCCTTCCTCGCCTTCCATCTTCATCATCACCCGGAACGAAAGCTCGTTTTTGATCAGTCCGCTTTCATCCAGTATGGTCGCCACCTGCTGGGCACTGGTCCCTTCCGGAATCGTCACCGTGATTTCCTCATCCAGGTTCACGGTCCGGGTGCCGCCGAATACCATGCTCCACCCGGTCAGAGCCAGGAGGAGAAGGATCAGCAGGAGCAGAAGTGGAATCCTTGATTTCTTCTTCCTCTTTTTTACTTGTTTTCTCACAGGTTTGCCGGCCGGTCTTCTGGCCGGTGATTCATTCTTCGCCATATGCGCCTCCTGTTTTTACCATTCTTTTCTTTCAGTTATAGTTCTCTGGCGACCAGGTCCTCCCAGGTCTCCCGCCGGACGGAAAGCCGGTGCTCTCCCTCCCGCAGCAGAACCATTGCCGGCCGCGGCAGCCGGTTGTAATTGCTCGCCATCGTATAATTGTATGCACCGGTGGTAAACACGCAGAGAATGTCTCCGCTTTCCACCTTTCCGGTGATTTCCGTCTGCTCCACGACGATGTCGCCGCTTTCACAGCATTTTCCCACAACGGAAACGGTTTTGTCCGCCGGCAGCCCGGCCTTGTTGGCCACCACCGCCTCATATTCCGCATCATAAAGGATCTGTCTCGGGTTGTCCGGCATGCCGCCGTCCACCGCCACATAGGTCTTGATCCCCGGGATTTCCTTGATGCTGCCCACCGTGTACAGGGTGATTCCCGCGTTGGCAACGATCCAACGGCCTGGTTCGATGTATACCACCGGCAGGGGCATCTGCTCTTCCACGCAGAAGGCCCGGATGGCGTCCATCATGGGGTCCGTGAAATCCGAGACCCTGACGTCTTCCTCGCCGTCCACATATCGGACGCCGAAGCCGCCGCCGAGATTCAGTTCCTTCACTTCCATCCCCAGGTCCCGGCGCACTTCCCGCACCAGATCCAGCAGGATCTCCACCGCCATCAGGTGGTCTTCGTTGTTCTGCAGCTGGGATCCGACATGGAAGTGGAATCCCATCAGCTCCAGATGCTCCGACTGCATGGCTTTTCGGATGACCCGGTCCCGGTTTTCCGGTTCCAGGGAGATCCCGAACTTGGAATCCAGCCGGCCCGTGTTGATCTTGGAATGAGTGTGGCTGTCCACCCCGGGGGTGATCCGAAGCTGGATCTTCTGGACCTTGCCCAGCTCCCCGGCGATTCTCTCAATCATCTCCAGTTCATACTCATTGTCCACCACGAAGCGGCCGATGTTATTCTCCACCCCGTAGCGAATCTCTTCCGGGGTCTTGTTGTTCCCGTGGAAGAGGATTTTCGACGGATCCGCCCCGGCCTTCAGGGCCGCATAGATTTCCCCGCCGGAAACCGTATCCAGACCCAGCCCTTCCCGGGTCACGATCCGGATCACGTCCAGGGTCTGCAGCGCCTTGCTGGCAAAGGCCGCCCTGGCATTCAAATACTTGTCCGTGAACGTGCTGCGGATCTCCCGGCATCGCTCCACGATATAACTCTCGTCAACCGCATACAGCGGCGTCCCGTATTCTCGGGCCAGCCCGACCGTGTCGCAGCCCCCGAAAACCAGGTGTCCATTATCATTCACTCTATACTCTCTCATTCTCTTATTCCTTCTTTAGATGGAAGAGTAAAGATGGGAGATAGGAGATGGGAGGAAACCCTTTTCCCCAATCTTCAACCAGTTCTCCAATCTTCAATCTGCAATCTTCAATCTCCTCTTACATACCGACAAATATCCGCCACCGGACAAATGTCGCAATCGGGTTTTCTGGCCTTGCAGATCCGCCGCCCGTGCCAGATCAGGGCGTGGTGCATGTTGATCCAGGTCTCTTCCGGCAGAGCCTCCATCAGCGCCAGTTCCGTCTTCAGCACGTCCTTTTCACTGACGATGCCGATCCGGTTGCTGACCCGAAACACATGGGTGTCCACGGGGATCGCCGGCACGCCGCAGCCCACGGCCAGCACCACATTGGCGGTCTTCCGGCCGACGCCCGGCAGTTTCACCAGCCGGTCGAAATCCCGGGGCACTTCGCCGCCGTATTCCTCCATCAGCATCCTTGCCGCCGCAATGATGTTCTTCGCCTTGGTCTTGTACATTCCGATCCGCCGGATGACCTGTTCAACTTCCGAAGGATCCGCTTCCGCCAGGGAGGCGGCGTCCGGATAGATCCGGAACAGGTCCTTCGTCACCACGTTCACCTGTTTGTCCGTGGTCTGGGCCGACAGGATCACGGCGATCAGCAGCTGGAACAGGCTGCCGAATTCCAGCGCACATTCCGGCGCCGGATACATCCGGCTCATCTCTTCCAGCAGTATTTTTGTATCTTCTTCCTTCCAGTCCATGCTTACTCCCGGTCCTTCAGGCTTTTCAGCAGGTGGTCATTGAGCCGCCGTTTGGAAGCGGCTACTTCTTCCGGCGTCCATTCCTGGATACCCTTGCCGGATTTGAAGCCCAGGTCGCCCTTTTCCACCGCATCCTTCAGGATGTGGGAAGGCTCCTGCGAAGAAGCCAGGTGCTTCAGCAGGTATTCCTGGATGGCCAGGCTCAGGTCGGTGCCCACCATGTCCGCATGTTCCATAGGTCCCAGCACCGGCGTCCGCATCCCGAAGCCGTATTTCACCGCTTCGTCCACGGTAGCCGGATCGGCGATGCCGTTTTCCACGATGTAAAGGGCTTCCCTCAGCAGCGCATGCTGCAGACGGTTGCCGATGAATCCCGGCACGTCCTTGTTGACCTTTACCGGCCGTTTTCCGGCCCATTTCAGGAATTCATAAACCGAATCCACCACTTCGTCAGAAGTATCCACTGTGCGGATGATCTCCACCAGTGGGATCAGGAACGCCGGGTTCCAGAAATGGGTCCCCACGATCCGGTGCCGGTGAGTGGACGTGGAGGCGATCTCGGTGATGCTCATGACAGACGTATTCGTCGCCAGGATCACGTCCTCCGGGCAGATCGCATCCAGCTGTTTGAACAGGTCCTGCTTGATCTGCATGTCTTCGATGACGCATTCAAAAATCATATCTGCGTCTTTCACCGCTTCTTCCATGTCGTAGATGATCCGGATATTCTCTTTGATCATCCGGCCCTCTTCTTCGGTCATGCAGTCGTTTTCGATCATGTCCCGGATGTTCCGGTCGATGTTCTCCACCGCATAGTCCTCTTCAAACTGGGCCCTGGCCCGCAGGATCACGTTGCAGCCTTTCTGGGCAAACTGGATGCCGATTCCGCTGCCCATCATACCCGGGCCGAAAATGGTAATGTTTCGAATCTCTTTGTGCATAAATATATTCCCTCCTTTATGCCAGCCTCAGTTTTTTCAGAAGCTGATACAGTTTATCTCCCTTCGGGAAGGCTTTGATCTCTTCCGGGAGGATTGCTTTCGTTTTGATCAGAAGCACCCAGTAAATCATGGCGGCGATCATAACCGCCAGCAGGGTGACCATATGGCTGTCTGAGAAGCGTCCGCCCCCATAACAGATGGCAACTGCCGCCGAAATACCCACCACTCCGCAGAGAATAGGCTTCAGGACAGCCAGTTTCAAACTGTGTTTCGTTCCGGTCAGCCGGTATACATACAGCCAGTTCAGTGCTGCCACCACAAGCAGACCCACGCTGGTGCCGATGGCAGCGCCGGCCACATTCAGTGATGCCACGCCCGTCAGCACATAGGAAACCAGGTATTTGACGATAACGCCTGCTGCAATGCCCACCACGGAGAGTCCGGGCTTGCCCAGACCCTGCAGGATGCCTGCCATGGCCTGCGCCACACAGATGAAAACCACGCCCGGTCCCAGCAGGAGAAGGCACTGCGCCGCAGCTTCCATATTGCC
>JAFWFI010000036.1 GCA_017515705.1 Bacillota bacterium | reverse complement strand
GCCAGGGTGTTGCAGCAGTGCACATGCATGCAGTACCGGCCGATGATGATCGGGTGTTCCGTAGAGATGGTATCCAGTTCGTGGCGGTCCGGCAGTTCCGGGATCTCCCACTGTTCGTGGTTAAACTGGGCGCCCCGGACCCATTCGCCCTTCGGGGTGATCTTCGCCCGTTCGATGAGCTTTTCCTTGCATTCCGCCCAGGACTTCGCGCCGCGCAGGCTGACGGACTGCAGGGACTGGGTGTAGGACAACAGGTGCATGTGGCAGTCGATAAAGCCCGGGAGCATGGTCTGCCCCTGCAGGTCGATGACTTCCTCCGCTTCGTCTGTTATGTCCGATTCGCCGGCATACAAGGCGGCGATTTTCTCGCCATCCACGGCCAGCCCGTACCAGCAGTCTCCTTCGCTTTCCATGGTGTAGATCCTGCCGTTCTTAAAGATTTTGTCGTACTTCATTTTACACTCTCCTTTGTTTGCCGCAATGATAACAACGTCGTTTGCTTTTGATTGATTTCAGTTTATCACAGGGGTATTTCAAAGTCAATTCAGTGCAGCTGTCTCCGAAGCCATTCCAGATACTCTTTCATGTAGTACTTCTGGCCGAAGGAATGATCCTGCCCGGGAGCCCGGATGTCGGTAATGTCGCCGCCGGCTGCACGCACTGCGTCGATGTATTCTTTCGGACCGTTTCCGATTACGGTATCCGCATCGCCCCAGGCCACAAAGCGGGGGATGTCGGAAGAGGGGGTCAGGTTGGTCTTCAGGTCCGTCATGGCCAGCATTTCGGCCCGCTTTTCCGGATCCCGCACGTCCTCGTCATCAAAGAGGCAGAACAGAACGCCCACGTTGTGGTCGAAACTCAGGGCGGGGTAGATCAGCCCGGCGCACAGGACCGAATCCTCCGCCTTGTCCACTTCGTCCGGCCGGTAGTCTTCCGGGAAAAGGTTCCGGCCCTGAACCAGATGGATGAAGCCGCCGGCTTCGTAACCGCCGGCGGAAAAACCGATCAGGGAGATTTTCGCCGGATCCAGCCCGTATTCCTTTGCGTGACAGCGGAGAAAACGCACCGCCCGCTGGACGTCCAGCAGGGGCAGGGGGTATTCATAAGGATTGCTCCGGTAATGGAGCACATAAGCGCTGATCCCGTTTTCCTGCAGGGTTTGGGCGACTTTATTGCCTTCCCGGCTGTCAGTGTCGATGCTCTTGAACACGAAGCCGCCTCCCGGGATGACAATGACAGACGCGTCCGACTCCGCAGAAGGATAGGCGATCAGGTACGGCTCATCGTCAAACGTCTCCTTTTCATAACCCGGACGGATCTCCCGCAGCCAGGTCACCGTGTCCAGCTCCCGTTCCACGTCCCGGTAATCGTCGCCGATGATGGCCCTAAAACCGCCGTCCGGTTCGAAGCTGTCCTTGTTGTAGTCGATATTCATTTCATCCAGTTTGCTGTCCGGGCGGCTTCCTGCCGGGATACCCCAGATCGGAAGAATCGCACCTGTTTCGGGCAGCGGGGGAGCGGATTCGGCGGCAGGGGGATTTCCGCAGGCGCACAGAAGGAGCCCCAGGGTCAGCAGCAGGGCGGTCAGCAAAAATCGTTTTTTCATGGGACACCTCCTTTATACCGTACGTTCTTTTCTTTATTATTGTATCATGTTGGCGGCGGATTTCAGCATTGATTTTTCACGGTATTTTCGGTAAGATATAGTTTAGATGGTTTGCACAGTAGCATCGGAAAAGGAGAGTACAAGCACCAATGGCTGGAGAACGGGACAGAAGGGAAGAAAGACGGGCTAAAAGAGGCCCGGTGGCAGATCAGAAGTTCACCATGGACGACCTGAAAAAAATCGATTACCGGGGAAAGTTCGAATCGCTTAAGGCAAAGGCAATCAAACTGGGAAAATACGTCTGGACGGAATGCAAGGACTGGCGGACGCTGGTGCTTTTCGGTATCGTCATGATCGTCATGTATACGCCGGTATGGCTGGGCTATATCCTGTTCCATCTGTTCAAGATGAAATGGGCGCTGGCCATGATGACGGGGTATATGCTGTTCTGGGCCGGCCCGGCGACACCCTTTATTCCTCTGTGCATCGCCATCACGCTGGCGGTCAAGCGTCTGATCTGGAAGCGGGAAGCGCTGCCGGAGCCGGGAGACCCGAACGAGAAGCGGGTCACGGTGTACAAGAAGAGACCGCAGCCCAAGAAGAAAAAAGACCGCTGGTACAAGACCATTACGGACCTGATCAAATACATGAAGGACTGAACGCGGAAGGGCAAAGCCGGGCGGCACCCATATGCGGGGAACCCGGACGCTGACAGCTGAGAGGAGAAAAGCCAGATGAAAACGGCAGCGGTCGTTATTTTTATTACAATGTATCTGTTGATGATCCTGAAGTCCTCCAGGAGAACCTGGTTCGCCCTGGGGGCTGCGGTTCTGTTCGTTGTTGCGGGTTTCCTGACGCCGGCCCAGGCCCTGGGCGCGGTGAACTGGAACGTGCTGATGATGATGAGCGGGACCATGATCATCGTTTCCTATTTTATCGATTCCCTGATGCCGGGCAAACTGGCGGACATACTCATGGGAAAATCGTCGGATATCCGGAGCGTGATCATTTTCATGTCTCTTTTTGCCGGCGTCATTTCAGCTTTTATCGACAATGTGGCCACGGTGCTGATGATCGCGCCGGTAGGCCTGGCAGTGTGCAAAAAACTGGATGTCTCACCGGTTCCCATGATCCTCGCCATCTCGGTTTCCTCCAACCTGCAGGGAGCAGCCACGCTGGTGGGGGATACCACGTCCATCCTGCTGGGCGATTATGCGGGGATGGATTTCCTGGATTTCTTCTGGATGAAGGGGCGGCCGGGCATTTTCTTCGGGGTGGAACTGGGGGCGCTGGCCACCGTGCCGGTAATGCTGTTCCTGTTCCGCCGGCTGCGGCAGCCGGTCAAAGCGGAAGCCACCACCAAAGTGCGGGATTTTGTTCCGACGATACTTCTCCTGGCCATGATCGCCTGCCTGATCATGCTGTCCTTCTTCCCGAACAAGCCCTCCGTGGCCAACGGGATGGTATGCCTGGGATTTGCGCTTCTGTGCATGATACTGGACCTGATCCGCAACCGGGGTGAATCGAGCATCCGAAGCGCACTGCAGGAGCTGGACCTGCACACCCTGTTTTTGCTGTTCGGGCTGTTTATAGCGGTGAAAGCCATCACCGAAGCCGGCGTGATCGCAGAACTGGCGGAACTGATCTCCAATGTCGGGGGAGGGAACCTGTTCCTTCTGTTCACGGTCATCGTATGGAGTTCGGTGCTGATTTCGGCCTTTGTGGATAACATTCCTTACGTGGCCACCATGCTGCCGGTCATCAGCCAGCTGTCGGCGGCACTGGGAATCGAACCGTATGTGCTGTTCTTCGGACTGCTGACCGGGGCGACCCTGGGGGGCAACATCACTCCCATCGGCGCATCCGCCAACATCACCGGTATCGGCATTCTGAAAAAGAACGGATACGATGTATCTTTCAAAGAGTTCATGAAGATCGGGCTGCCCTTTGCCCTGACGGCGGTCCTTTGCGGCTATCTGTTTATCTGGTTTGTCTGGGGAGGTGGAATCTGATGGCTCAATTCCTGATAGAAGACGAAGAAATGCGCCTGAACAATGTATCCCTGATCCGGGTCGGTTTCGGATGGGAATTGTATCCCCGCCAGTACTCCGCGGGTTTTCTGGGGAGCCTTCTGGGAGGGGCAAAGCCGGAAGAAGCGGACTGCGACGCATCCGCAGTACTTTTTGACCGGGACGACCGTCCCGCCGGCGGGAAGCTGAGCACCTGCTGCATTTACTACGGCAATACCAATCTGTACGACTTTACACTGGTCCACAACGGGGACAACCTGACGGGTATCGGCGCCGGGGACGATGAAAGCATCTTCATCGACCTGCACCGGATGCCGGAGGAGATCGTGCGTATCGCATTTACCTTTGATTTTTTCAAATCCCCAAGAAAAATGAACTTCGGGCGGCTGCAGGAAGTATTCATCCGGGTAGTGGAGGATGAATCCGGGGAGGAACTCTGCCGGTTCGAGCCGGAGAATACCGGGTTCGCCGGAAAAGCCCTGCTGGCGGCGCAGATCTACCGGGGAGAGGACGGCTGGGTGTTCCGGGCGGAGGGCCGGGGCCTGGCGGACGCACAGACCAAGGAAGACCTGATGAAGATCGGTTTTGAGAAGAAATAGATTGTAATTCTTCCCGAAGTTTAGTACAATAGTATAGTAATTGTTTTTTAAGTTATATCCGACAAAAAAGAAAGGGAAAAGGAAGGCGAAGTATGAAAAAGTTTTTAGCACTGGCATTGGTTATCGTACTGGCACTGGCCATGACCGCCTGCGGCGGCTCCGGCGCTTCGGCAGACACCCCGACGGATGCGGCGAATGCATTCCTGAAGGCGGTGCAGGAGCAGGACACGGATGCAATGGCAAAAGTATACCAGGGCGACCCGGCTGAAATGGACCTGATCGGCGACACGGAAATGGACAGCGAAAACATTCCGGCGGAACTTTCCGCCCTGCTGAGCGAACAGATGCAGCAGTTCGAATATGAGGTGTCCAACGAAGTGGTGGATGAAGACACAGCCACAGTGGACGTGAAGATCACTACCGTTAACATCGGCAAGGCCTTTGAAGATTCCATCAACGAATTCATGGAAAAGGCCATGGCCGGAGAGATTTCCTCCGACACCACGGAAGAAGAACTGACAAAACAGCTGTATGCGGCATTCCAGGAAAAGCTGGCTGCAGCGGAAAAGGATTATGAAGGCACAGCGGTGCTGAACCTGACCAACGTGGACGGCAAGTGGATGGTTGACCAGATCGCCCAGACCGATCCGCTGGTGAACTGCCTGACCGGCGGCCTGATGGATTATTCCAACAGCCTGACCAGCGGCGGCGATGAAGCGGAAGAAGGCGCGGAAGAAGCTGCCGGCGAATAAGAATAAACGATGAAAGGCGGATGGATTCCCCATCCGTCTTTTTTATTGTCTGTATTCGGGTTTTTCTCAATGACAAGAGGGCGGAAATGTGATATAATAATTCGTCAAAACGAACGAAATCAGGCGGAGAACGACATGAAACGATTATTTGATTTTTATACCGTGGATCTGTCGCCGGATGAGAACGCCCTGGTAATACTGGACCAGACCAGGCTCCCGGGGGAAACCGTGTACCTGACCCTGCAGGACGAGGAGAGCATCTGGGATGCCATCTGGTCCCTGAAAGTGCGCGGGGCACCTGCCATCGGCGTGGCGGCGGGCTACGGCATTTATGTGCTGGCACAAAAATATGAAACAGGCAGCAAAGAAGCCTTCCTGAAGGAAGTGAGGCGGATACGGGATTACCTGGCCTCCTCACGGCCCACGGCGGTCAATCTCTTCTGGGCACTGGACCGGATGCTGAATACGGCCGAATCCGCTGCCCGGGAACTTCCGGGAGACGGCCCGGAAACGGTGGAAAAAATCAAGGGGAGGATGAAAGAAGAAGCCCGGCGGATCCACCGGGAGGACGAGGCCACCTGCGAGGCCATCGGGCGGCACTGCCTGAGCCTGCTGGAGCCCGGTATGGGGATCCTGACCCACTGCAATGCGGGGGCTTTGGCCACTGCGGGCATCGGAACGGCGCTGGCGCCCCTGTACCTGGGAAACGAAGAAGGTTACGGTTTCCATGTTTATGCGGATGAGACAAGACCCTTGCTGCAGGGCGCCCGGCTGACGGCCTGGGAACTGCACCGGGCCGGCATCGACGTGACCCTGATCTGCGACAACATGGCGGCCAGCGTGATGAAGAGCGGAAAGATTCGGGCGGTGATTACGGGAGCGGACCGGATCGCTGCCAATGGTGACAGCGCCAACAAGATCGGCACTTCCGGCGTAGCGGTGCTGGCGAAGGAATTCGGGATACCGATGTACATCAACGCGCCCCTGTCCACCGTGGACTTTGCCTGTGCGACCGGCGCGGATATCAAGATCGAGGAACGGCCCGGGGAAGAGATCTTCCGGAAATGGTACGAACGGCCTATGGCACCGGAAGACATAAAAACCTACAACCCGGCGTTTGACGTCACCGACGCGAAATACATAACGGCGATCATAACGGAGAAGGGAGTGGCAAGGCCGCCCTTTACCGAATCCCTGCAGAAAATGAGGGAGAACAAATAGACAATACCCCAAAACGAGGAGGACAAGATAAATGGGAAAGAACAAGATGAAGGAAGTCAGCAATTTCAAGGGAAGTTCCGATTATGTGGCATCCAGGGAACTGATGAATGCGGTCAACGTGGCCGTGGCGCTGCAGAAACCCCTGCTGATCAAAGGGGAGCCGGGCACCGGCAAGACCATGCTGGCGGAAGCCATCGCGGAATCCATGAACAAGAAACTGATCATCTGGAACATCAAATCCACGACCAAGGCGCAGGAAGGGCTGTACGTCTACGACACGGTCCAGCGGCTGTACGACAGCCAGTTCGGCGAAGGAGACGTCAGCGACATCAAAAAATACATCAAGCTGGGCAAGCTGGGAGAGGCTTTCACCTCGGAGGAACAGGTGGTCATGCTGATCGACGAGATCGACAAGGCGGACCTGGAATTCCCCAATGACCTTCTGTGGGAACTGGACAAGATGGAATACCACATTCCGGAGACCAAGGAGACCATCCGGGCGAAACACCGTCCCATCGTGATCATCACTTCCAATGCGGAGAAGGAACTGCCGGATGCCTTCCTGAGAAGATGCATCTTCCATTACATCGAATTCCCGGACCAGGAAAAGATGGAGGAGATCGTGCGGGTGCACTATCCGAACATCCAGGAAAACCTGCTGCAGAAAGCCATGGAAGCCTTCTATTACATCCGGGGGCTTAAGGACATCCAGAAGAAGCCCAGCACTTCCGAACTGCTGGACTGGCTGCAGGCACTGACCTTAAGCGGCATCTCGGTGGACAAGATCACCACGGAGATCCCCTTCCTGGGAGTCCTGCTGAAGAAGAACCAGGATATGGAATCCCTGTTCGACGTCAAAAACCGCAAAAGCAACAACTCCGGATACCGGTGGAGATAAAACATGTTTATTGAATTCTTTTATTTACTGAGAAACCAGGGGCTGAAGGTCTCCATGAATGAGTGGATGACCCTGACCGAGGCACTGAACATGGGGCTGTGCCGCTCCAGCCTGGTGGACTTCTATTACCTGTGCCGAAGCGTCGTGGTGAAAAGCGAAGCGGACTACGACAAGTTCGACTTGGCCTTTGCTCAGTTCTTCGAGGGCGTGGAGACCGGGGACGACCTTCCGGATGAGATCTGGAAGTGGCTGGACAAGGAAATCCCGGAGAATCCGGGCCTGAAGGAACTCCAGATGCAGTTTCCCGAAATGGAACTGGATGAGCTTCTGAAAATGCTGGAGGAACGGCTGAAGGAACAAAAGGAAGAACACCATGGCGGCAACTACTGGGTCGGCACCGGCGGAACTTCGGCTTTTGGCCACGGGGGCTATCATCCCGGCGGCATCCGGGTCGGGGGCGAATCCCGTCACCGGTCTGCGGTCAAAGTGGCCGGGGAACGGAACTTCCGGGACTTCCGTCAGGACAACATCCTGGACACGAGACAGTTCCAGATGGCTTTCCGGAAGCTGCGCCAGTTTTCCAGCCGGGTGGATGCTGAAAAAACCGAGCTGGACGTGGAAGGAACGGTCCAGGAAACCTGCGACAATGCGGGGCTCCTGAGCCTGGTCTATGAAAAGCCGAGACAGAACACGGTGAAAGTTCTGCTGCTTTTCGATTCCGACGGGTCCATGACCCCCTATTCCAAGATGTGCAGCATGCTCTTCCAGGCGGCGGACAAGTCCAATCATTTCAAGGACCTGAAGACCTACTATTTTCACAACTGCATTTACGAAAACCTGTACGAAACGCCTCACTGCCGGTGGGGGGACTGGATCGATACGGAATGGATCTTCAAAAACCTGAGCAGCGAGTACAAGGTCATCATCGTGGGGGACGCTTCCATGGCGCCCAGCGAGCTGATGAGCGTCGGCGGCAGCAGTTATTACAGCCATTATAACCATGAACCCGGCATCTCCTGGCTGGAACGGATCAAACGCCATTTTTCCCACGTGGTTTGGCTCAATCCCATCAAGGAAGACTACTGGGCATGGGATTACGGCAGTTTCACGATCGAACGGATCGGAGAGATTTTTCCGATGTTTGAATTATCTATAGATGGACTAGAAAATGCGATTAAAAAGTTGCTAGTCGCAAGATAATGTGGTACAATAAAGAATGATTTTATTATACGAATATACGGAAACGGAGAAACAGAAAACCCATGAGATGTCCATTTTGTGAAAATCCGGATACGAAAGTAATCGATTCCAGACCCACGGAAGAGGGTCACGCGATCCGCAGACGCAGGGAGTGTGAAAAATGCAAAAAGCGTTTCACAACCTATGAAAAAGTCGAGGAGATCCCCCTGATCGTCATTAAGAAGGACGGGAGCCGGGAAGTGTTTGACCGCAGCAAGGTCATGAACGGCATCATCAAAGCCTGCGAAAAGCGTCCGGTTTCGGTGGGAGATATCGAAAACATCGTAACGGATATCGAACGGGGCCTGAACAATATGATGGAAAAGGAAATCAAGTCCCAGTTCATCGGAGAAGTGATTATGGAGCACCTCCGGGAACTGGACGAAGTGGCATACGTCCGCTTCGCTTCCGTCTACCGTCAGTTCAAGGACGTCAATACGTTCATTTCCGAAATTGAAAAACTGGTCAACAAGGACAAAGACTGATGATGGGACCTTTTCAACTGAACAGGGCTGAAAACGGAGTGGAATACCTGAGTCTTCCGGAGCTTGAGGCGGAAGGTGGGCTCAGGGCGTTCTTTACGAGCCGGAACGGAGGCGTCAGCAAAGGCGACTTCGGAACCCTGAATTTTGGCGGTTATACCGATGACGATCCCGCGGATGTGGCGGAAAACCGGCGCAGAGTGTATGAAGCGCTGGGGATTTCCGGTTGTACCGAAGGTTTTGTCCGGCAGGTCCACAAAGACCGGATCTGCAGCATTACGTCGCCGGACATTCTGGAGGAGGACAGCTTTACCATCAACGATGCGGACGGACTGATCACCAACCTGGAGGGGTTGCTGATCATGACCCTGCATGCGGATTGCCTGCCCCTGTTCTTTTACGACCGGGTACGGAGAGTGATTGCCGTTTCCCACGCCGGCTGGCGGGGCACGGCAAAAGCCATAGGACCGAAAACAATAAAACAGATGCAGCGGGATTTCGGCTGCGATCCGGCGGACATCACCGCAGCGGTGGGGCCGGGCATCAGCCTGTGCTGTTTTGAAGTCGGTCCGGAAGTTTACGAGGAATTTCAGCGGACTTTCCCCCGCATCGATGAATGCGGCTATCGGAAAGACGACGGAAAATACATGCTGGACCTGAAGAAAATCAACCGGATCCAGTTGGAAGAAGCCGGGGCAGCCCGGGTTCTGGTGAGTGAATACTGTACAAAATGCAATGAGGAACGTTTCTTTTCTCACAGACGCGATCATGGCCGCACCGGACGAATGGCGGCGGGAATGATCCTGCTTTCACGGTAGCGGCGATCTGGGGTGCATTTATCGATAAGAAGTAAAGGAGAAAAGCGTATGAGCAATAAACTCATTATTGCGATCGACGGTCCTGCCGGTGCCGGCAAGAGTACCGTCGC
The DNA here is from genome assembly GCA_017515705.1 of Bacillota bacterium. Taxonomy (GTDB): domain Bacteria; phylum Bacillota; class Clostridia; order Peptostreptococcales; family Anaerovoracaceae; genus RUG14258. The sequence goes on along the minus strand of JAFWFI010000036.1, from coordinate 17,211 downwards.
GAGGATCATAGCAGAGATTTTCGGATGTGAATACATCGACACCGGCGCGATGTACCGCGCCATCACCTATAAATGCGTGCAGCGGCTGGTGGACATCGACGATGATGATGAACTGAACGAACTGCTGGATGAAACCACCATCGCATTCAAGGACAAGAAAATCTATCTGGACGGCAGACCGGTGGAGGAAGAGATTCGTACGCCCAAGATCAGCAGCATGGTATCCAAGGTGGCGGAAAAGAAGCAGGTGCGCGAGATGCTGGTGGAAGCACAGCGGAAAATCGGCGAGGAAGTCAGCGTCGTGATGGACGGCAGGGACATCGGGACCACGGTATTCCCGGACGCCCAGTTCAAGTTCTTTATTACGGCGTCGGTGGACGAACGGGCAGACCGCCGGTACAAGGAACTGATCCAGAAGGGTTACGATGCGTCTAAAATTGAGATTTATACCGAAATCAAAAAGAGAGACGAATACGATACCAACAGAACGCTGAATCCTCTCAGAAGGGCATCGGACGCCATTGTGATCGACACGACCAAAAGAACGATCAATGACGTGGTAGATGAAATCTGTGAAAGAATCAGAAGATCTTAAAACGAACTTCAGCGGCTCTTCTCGAGCCGCTATTTCCATTTCTTGAAGTCAATAGAAGGAGGAACAAATGAGCTACAAAAGTGATATCGAAATCGCTCAGGAAGCGAGCATGAAGGTCATCAACGAAGTGGCGGCGGAGCTGGATATCCCGGAAGAATACGTGGAGAATTACGGGAAATACAAGGCGAAGATCGACTACAATATTTTACGGGATTACCAGGACAAGCCCGATGGGAAGCTGATTCTGGTAACGGCCATCACCCCGACCCCGGCCGGTGAGGGAAAGACCACCACTACCGTGGGACTGGGCGACGCCCTTTCCCGCCTCGGGAACAAGACGGTGATTGCCCTGAGGGAACCTTCTCTGGGGCCTGTATTCGGCATTAAAGGCGGCGCTGCGGGCGGCGGCTATGCCCAGGTGGTGCCGATGGAAGACATCAACCTGCATTTTACCGGTGATATCCACGCGGTAACGACGGCAAACAACCTGATCGCGGCCATGCTGGACAATCACATCCAGCAGGGGAATCCCCTGGGGATCGACCCGCGGCAGATCGTATGGAAACGCTGCATGGACATGAACGACCGGCAGCTGCGGTTCATTACCGACGGCCTGGGCGGCAAGCCCAACGGGACCCCGCGGGAAGACGGTTTCGATATCTCCGTGGCGTCGGAAGTCATGGCGGTGCTGTGCCTCGCTTCGGACATCCGGGACCTGAAGGAACGGATCGCCCGGATGGTCATCGCCTATACTTATGACGGCAAACCGGTTACAGCCGGGGACATCAAGGCCCAGGGCGCGGTGGCGGCACTGATGAAGGATGCGCTGAAGCCCAATCTGGTGCAGACACTGGAAAACACACCGGCCTTTATTCACGGCGGACCTTTTGCCAATATCGCCCACGGCTGCAACAGCGTAGTGGCGACGAAACTGGCCCTGAAGATGGGGGATTACGTGGTCACGGAAGCCGGATTCGGTGCAGACCTGGGGGCGGAGAAGTTCCTGGATATCAAGTGCCGCGCTTCCGGACTGAGACCGGATGCGGTGGTCATCGTGGCGACAGCCCGCGCCCTGAAGCATCACGGCGGCGTTGCCAAGGCGGACCTGAACAATGAAAACATCCCGGCCCTGGAAGTGGGGATCGAAAACCTCCTGAAACATGTGGAGAATATTACGCAGAACTTCGGCCTGCCGGCAGTGGTTGCCATCAACGAATTCCCGACGGATACCCGTGCGGAGATGGACTTCATCGAACAGAAGTGCAGGGAACTGGGCGTCAACGCCGTACTGTCCCAGGTATGGGCAAAGGGCGGCGAAGGCGGCGAAGCGCTGGCAAAGGAAGTCATCCGGGCCATCGACGAAGAAAAGAACGAATTCCGTTTCACATACGATACCGATATGCCGGTGAAGGAAAAGATCGAAGCTATCGCAAAGAAGATCTACGGTGCGGACGGCGTGGATTACCTGGGCAAGACCTCCAAGCAGATCGCCGATCTGGAAGCCATGGGCTTCGGCAACCTGCCGGTGTGCATCGCCAAGACTCAATACTCCCTGTCCGACGACCCGCAGAAACTGGGACGTCCGTCCGGGTTTAACGTAGCGGTCCGGAATGTGAAGCCTTCCGTGGGCGCAGGGTTCATCGTCGTGCTGACCGGCGACATCATGACCATGCCGGGACTGCCGAAGGTGCCGGCGGCGGAAGCCATCGATGTAGACGACAGCGGAAAGATTTCCGGCTTGTTCTAAAGACCGGAGACTTGAGATTGGAGATTGGAGAGGAAAGAGAAAATGTTAACCAAATCCTGTGAGGAATTCATCACGGCCCTGGCATCCAGGGAGCCGGTGCCCGGCGGCGGCGGCGCGGCTGCTTACGTGGGCGCACTGGGAATGGCCCTGGGCAATATGGTGGGGAACCTCACCGTCGGGAAAAAGAAATACAGGGACGTTGAAGAGGAGATCCTTGCCCTGATGAAAAGGGGAGAGGAACTTATAGCCCGTTTGGAGGAACTGGTGTCGGAGGACGCGATCGCCTTCCGGCCCCTTTCGGACGCCTATCGGCTGCCTTCCGGAACGGAAGAAGAGAAGGCTTTCAAGGAACAGCAGATCCAGGCGGCCCTGCCGGAAGCGGCCAGGGTGCCCATGGAAATCGCAAAGCTGTCCCTGGAGGTGATTCGTCTGCAGGAGTCTTTTGCGGAAAAAGGCTCGGTGCTGGCGGTCAGCGATGCCGGCTGCGGTGCGGCTTTTGCCCGGGCGGCCCTGATGAGTGCCCGTCTTAACGTGCTGATCAACCTGAAACTGATGGACGAAGGACCGCTGAAGGAAGCGATGCGCCGGGAAATCGACGGTTATACCGAAGAAGGCATCGAACTGGCGGACCGCGTGTTTGGCAATGTGGAAGAAAGGCTGTAGGGATAGAGAATGAGCATGGAATTGAGAGGGACTCCTGTGGCGGAAAAGATCCGCGCAGGCATTGCCGAAAAGATGGCCATGTGCCGGATGAAGGGCGTGGAACCGCTGATGGCCATCGTCCGGGTGGGCGACCGCTCCGACGATGTGGCCTATGAGATCCAGGTTCGCCATAGATGTGAAAAGGTCGGTTTAGCCTACAAAGTTTATGCTTTTCCGGCAGATATCACCCAGGCCCGTTTTGAAGTGGAATTCTCCATCATCAACGCGGACCCGGATATTCACGGCATCCTGCTGTTCCGGCCGCTGCCGCCCAGCCTGGATGAGGATTTTATCTCTTCTCTGATAGACCCGGAGAAGGACATTGACTGCATGAATCCGAAGAACCTGAGCGGGATGTTCCTGGGAAGGGAAGATGCCTTCCCGCCCTGTACATCGGAAGCCGTGATGGAAATGCTGAAGTACTATGAGGTCCCGCTGGAAGGGGCGAACGCCGTGGTAGTGAACCGCAGCATGGTGCTGGGGAAACCCCTGGCAATGCTGCTGCTGCAGGAGAATGCAACGGTCACGGTGTGCCACTCCCGGACGAAGAATCTTCCTTCCATCCTGAAAAATGCGGACATCGTGGTCAGCGGGATCGGGAAGGCACGGTATTTGGACAAGACCTGTTTTTCGAAGAAAAACACTGTCATCGACGTGGGAATCAATTTCATTGACGGCCGGATGACCGGCGATGTGGATCCCAATGCGGCGGAAGTGGCGGCGGCGGTAAGCCCGGTGCCCGGCGGCGTGGGGTCCGTAACAACGATGATTCTATTGAGACATGCGGTGGATGCCGCCTGGAGGAAAGCGAATGGATAAGAATTTTCTGGCACCTGGGGAAATCGTCCAGGCAGCCATTGACGCAGGGAAGGCAAAAACAGAAAAAAGCTTCGGTCAGCTGGTGATCCTGGGGATCCTAGCGGGCGCCTTTATCGCCCTGGCAGCCCAGGGCTCCAATATGGCGGCTTTTAACCTGCTCAGTTCACCCGAGACCTTCGGCCTGGGCAGGATGGTAGCCGGTGCGGTGTTCTCCATCGGGCTGATGCTGGTGGTCACCACCGGTACCGAACTGTTTACGGGCAACACGCTGATCTGCATTGCTGTCTATGAGAAGAAAGCGACCTTTGGCGGGCTGCTGAGGAACTGGTGCATCGTTTACGTGTCGAACTTCATCGGCGCGGTGATGATCGCCTGGATGATGTCCGTAACGGGACTGTGGAACAGCGGCGGAGGCCTGCTGGGCACGGTGACCGTCAACATCGCCGTCAACAAGGTCAATATGGCGTTTGCCGCGGCCTTTGTAGCCGGCATCCTGTGTAACTGGCTGGTCTGCCTGGCCGTGTGGCTCGCCTGGGGTGCCAATACCATGGCGGGCAAGATGTTCGTGATTTTCTTCCCGATTTTCCTGTTCGTGACTTCGGGATTTGAACACAGCATCGCTAATATGTACTATATTCCGGCGGGAATCTTCGCCAAGGGGGCTTTTGGCACCCAGCCGGCGGAGGTGCTGGCTTCCCTGAACTGGGGAAGCTTCGTGACCGGGAACCTGATACCGGTCACGCTGGGCAATATCGTGGGCGGCGTCCTGTTTGTCGGGACTGCTTACTGGTTTACCCAGTACCGCAAAACGGGTAAATAAAACTGATTGGAGGGCATCATGAAAGCCACCATCAAAGACGTAGCGGATCGCTCCGGCGTATCCATCGCCACCGTTTCCCGTGTCATCAACGGGGCTTCGGTGGTCAGCGAAAAATCAAGAAACAAGGTATTAAAAGCAATCGAAGAGTTGGATTTCAAACCCAACCAGACGGCCCGGAACCTGGTGATGCAGAAGAACACCACCATCGGGATCATCGTGCCGGCCCTGGGCAACCAGTTCTATGGCGGGATCCTCAACGGGATCGAGGATGCCTCCAGCGAACTGGGATACGACATCCTGCTGTGCACCTCCGGCGGCGACAGCGAAAAGGAAGTGCGCTATCTCGAGGGCTTTGAGGAACGGCATTGCGCCGGCGTCGTCATCATGACGAGAAAACTGGAAGCCGGGACCGTTCAGAAAATCAATTCCATGGAGATTCCGGTGATTCTGATGAACCGGAACACCAGCGGGCTAAAGTGCCCCACGGTCTCCATCGACAATTTCCGTGCAGCTTATGAACTGACAAATTACCTGATCAAAAAAGGCCACACCCGGATCGCGTTGTTCCGGAACAGCGTGGACATCGATGCCTTTGGGGTAGAGCAGTACAGCGGATTTGAACGGGCGCTGGCGGAGCATGACATCGCCATTGACCGCAGCCTGGTGAAATACGGTGAGTTCTCGACCCAGAGGAGCTATGAGCAGATGAAGGGACTGATCGATGAGGGTAATGTGCCCACGGCAGTGTTCGCCACCAGCGACGTCATGGCCGTTGGCGTATGCAATGCCCTGCTGGACAGCGGATACCGGATACCGGAGGATGTATCGGTGGTTGGATTCAACGACATTGAACTGGCGGAAAACTACCGCCCGGCCCTGACGGTGATTCACCAGCCGCTGAAATCCATGGGTGACGAAGCGGTTCACATGATCGTTTCAATGAACAACGGAGAAGGCCGGGGAATCATTCCCAACGACGGCCGGACCGTGATCCTCTCCCATGAACTGATCGAACGGCAGTCTTCCGGCAAATGTAAAAAAGTGTGATAAAGATAGGAGAAACGAAGATGGATTTCAATGAAACAATGGAAAGCCTTGGAATCCCCTCGGGATTTTTTAACTGGCAGACCCTGCTGAATGCGGTGATCCTGCTGCTGGTATGCCTGGTGGTCATCAAGATTCTCATGCGGATCGTGGACCGGATGCTGGTAAAGAGCAGGGTGGATAAGACCATGCACACCTTCATCCGCTCCTGCATCAAATACCTGCTCCTGTTTATCGCCATCCTGATGGTGGCGGGAGCGCTGGGAGTCAATGTGACCTCCCTGATTGCGCTGCTGGGTGTTTTCGGCCTGGCGGTATCCCTGGCAGTCCAGGGGGTGTTGTCCAACCTGGCAGGCGGGATCATGGTCCTGCTGTCCAAGCCTTTTAAACTGGGTGATTATGTTCTGGTTGGTGATACGGAAGGAACGATCAAGCAGATCGGTCTGACTCATACCCAGATCAATACCGTGGACAACAAACTGGTGTACGTTCCCAACGGGGAAGTTTCCTCGGGGAAGGTGACCAACTTTACTGCGGAAGAAAAACGGATGGTGGAACATCACATCAACGTATCCTATGACGCCCAGGCGGATGAAGTGTACCGGGCGCTGCGGGATGCCATGTACCAGATCCCCGGTTTCCTGCAGGAACCCGCACCGCTGATCACCATTATGGAATACGGAAGCAGCAGCATTACTTACCTGTTCCGTGCCTGGGTGAAGACTCCGGATTACTGGCCGGTATACTGGCGGATGCTGGATGAGGTCAAGCGGATTTTCGATGAACGGGGCATTGCAATGACCTATGATCATATCAACGTACACATGATTGGAGGAGACAAAAATGACTAGCTTTTTCTGTCAGCCCAGAAACGACAACAACCTGTTTCTGGTGGCCTGCATTTTATTCTGTGTAGACGCCTTGTATACCATTTGGGCGTTTATTTCCAGCATGCAGCTGATGTTTGCACTGCTGTTGATCCTGGCAGTGGTAACGGCGGTGCTGTTCGTCCTTTCCTACCTGGGAAAGGTCAGCCTGATCGCGCCTTTTACGGCGCTGGCCCTGCGCCTTCTGGTGGAAATGATCATTGACCACGCCGGCCGGGGAGGCTTCTTCGGCTTCCTGGGCGTGCTGACGGCGGTTTACGTGATTCTCTGCCTGGGCGGGATCATCCGCTTTGATTTCCAGTTTGATCCGATCGAACGCTTCGACATCCGGTCCGGCAAACCGCTTCTGATCTCAGCTGCGATTTTTGCGCTGCTGGGTCTGATTTCCGTAGGCAAGTGCCTGGCCGACATGAATTACGGAGTCACCATATTATACGTGCTGGATACGATCTGCCTCTTCGGTGCAGCCATTGTGGCGATTCTGGCGCTGGAACAGGATAACCGGACCTATGCAAACCGGGACGAGTTCCTGGAATACGCCCGGACGGCAGAACTGGAAGACCTGATCTACGACGACGATTTCTTTGAGGGAATGGACGAGGAATTCGGGTTCCGGAAAAAGCCCGCACCGGCTGCGAAGGCTGAAGCGGCAGCACCGGTGGAAGAAGCCAAACCGGAAACTCCGTTCAGACCGGCCGAGGTTCCTGCAGCGGAAGAGCCTGTAACGGAAGTGCCGTTTGAACCGGCGGAAGAGCCTGTGGCTGAAACACCGTTTGAACCGGCGGAGACCCCGGCAGAGGCAGAACCCGCACCGGAAGCGGCGGCAGAACCGGCGGAAGAACCTGTTGCTGAAGCGGCACCCGAACCGGCAGAGATCCCGGCGGCGGAAGAGCCCGCGCCGGAAGCAGAGCCGGAAGAATACATGGATATCGACGACTTCATTCGTACCCAGGACGAGCAGGAAGCGCAGGCCCGTAAAGAGGCGGCGGCTGCCCGCAGGGAAGAAGTGAAGGAACAGATCGGTGAAAGCGGCCTGGAGATCCTAGCAGTGATCCGCAGAATGTCGGAGCTGAAGGAACAGGGAATCATTACCCAGGCTGAGTTTGAGAAGAAGAAGAGAGAACTGCTGAAACGGCTGTAGCCGCAAGCAGTCAGCATACAGCTTCCGGCCGCAGGCTGAAGGCTAGAAGGAGGAATACTATGATCAGAATCGGACTGGACGGAATGGGCGGAGACCATGCCCCGGCAGAGACCGTCAAGGGTGCGGTGGAAGCGGCGGCGCTGCTCCGGGAAGAGGACAGCATCTGCATCTTCGGGGACGAAGACCGGATCCGGCAGGAACTGGAGAACTGCGGATACAGCGGAGACAGGATCCGGGTGGTAGCTACCACGGAAGTCATCACCAACGAGGATTCTCCGGTGAAGGCAGTCCGGCGCAAAAAGGACTCCTCCCTGGTGGTGGGACTGAACCACCTCAAGGAAGAAAAAATCGACGTGTTCATTTCGGCGGGGAACACCGGCGCCCTGATGAGCGGGGCTCTGCTGACCCTGGGCCGGATCCGCGGTATCGACCGCCCGGCGCTGGCCACGCTGCTGCCGCCGATGAAAGGAACGAAACCCATGTTCCTGATGGATTCCGGGGCCAACTCGGAATGCAAACCCGCAAATCTGCTGGAGTTTGCCGTGATGGGCAGCGTTTACATGAACAAGGTCATGGGGATCGGGGAACCCACGGTGGGCCTGATCAACATCGGTGCGGAGGCTACCAAGGGGAATACGGTGACCAAGGCGGCTTATGAGCTTCTGGACCAGAGCAACCTGAACTTTGCCGGCAATGTGGAAGCCCGGGACCTGCCGGAATCACCCGCAGACGTGGTGGTTTGCGACGGCTTTACCGGCAACATCATTTTGAAATACACCGAAGGCATGGCGATGGCCTTCATGCACATCCTGAAGGACAAGCTGTCTTCCGGCGTCCAGGCGAAACTGGGAGCGGCCCTTCTGATGAGCAAGCTGAAGGACTTCAAGAAAATGTTCGACTATTCCGAATACGGCGGAGCGCCTTTCCTGGGTGTCCGGGGAGCGGTGCTGAAAATGCACGGTTCCTCCAACGCCAATGCGGTGAAAAATACCATTCTCAAATCCGTGGCTTACGTGGAGAACGAAGTGGTGAAAACGATCCACGACGAGATCATGAAGATCGCGGAGGAAACGGAAGAGACCCTGTACGATTAATCGTCAGGAGAACGGAGAAAGCATGCTGTTAAGCACGGAGCGCCTGTCCGAAGCCATCGGGTACCGGTTCGAAGACCCGGAGCTTCTGAAGACGGCGCTGACCCACAGTTCCTATGTGAACGAAAACAAATTGCATTACAATGAAAACAATGAGCGTCTGGAATTTCTGGGAGACGCGGTGCTGGATGCCGTGATCAGCGAGTATCTGTACCGGAAATACCCGGAAGCGGAAGAGGGCAGCCTGACGAAACAGCGGGCCGCCATCGTCTGCGAACAGGCGCTGCATCTGTGTGCGCGGAAACTGGACCTGGGCCAATACCTGGTGCTGGGAAAGGGCGAAGAGCACAACGGCGGCAGGACGCGGCCATCCATGAATGCGGATGCGGTGGAAGCCATCATCGGCGCCGTTTTCCTGGAAGGCGGCTGGGAAAAGGCTAAGGAAGCTGCGCTGCACATTTTAAAAGACGTGATCCGGGAAGCCGCCATGGGTCACCTGAACCGAGACTACAAGTCCCTGGTGCAGGAGAAAATCCAGGCAAAAGGCGAATCGGACATCCGCTATGAGGTGATCCGGGAAGAAGGACCGGACCACAACAAGACCTTCACCGTCGGTCTGTCGGTGGGAGGCAAAGTATTGGGGCATGGCTCCGGCAAGAGCAAAAAGGAAGCCGAGCAGCAGGCTGCAAGAGAAGTTATAGAAAACGGAGAACTGTAGAATTGTATTTTAAGAGATTGGATATGCACGGGTTCAAATCCTTTGCGGAGCCGGTGAGCCTGGAATTCATGGACGGGATCACCTGCATCGTAGGACCCAACGGCAGCGGCAAGAGCAACATCGCCGACGCCATCCGCTGGGTGCTGGGGGAGCAGAGCCCGAAGCTTTTACGGGGCGGAAAAATGGAGGAGGTTATTTTCGCAGGGACCCAGAACCGAAAGGCCCGGGGCATTGCGGAAGTAACACTTGTCATTGACAACCGTGATAACGTCCTGCCAATTGAATACGACGAGGTGGCCATTACACGGCGCATGGTGCGTTCCGGCGAGAGCGAATACCTGATCAACGGGAACTCCTGCCGGCTGAAGGATGTCCGGGAACTGATCATGGATACCGGTATGGGCCTGGAGGGTTATTCCATCATCGGCCAGGGGAAGATTTCCGATATCATCAACAACCGCGGAGAAGGGCGCCGGGCTATTTTTGAAGGTGCGGCCGGCATCGCCCGCTACCGCAGCCGGAAATCCGATGCGGAGCGGAAACTGGGCAATGCCTCAGGAAACCTGGACCGGGTGAACGATATCATTTTTGAGATCGAAAGCCGGATCGACAACCTGAAGGAAGACAGCGAGAAGGCGCAGGAATACCTGGAGCTGAAAGAGCGCGGCCGGGTCATCGAGATCAATCTGGCGGTGCGTCAGGTGGAGAACCACGAATCCCGTCTGGAAGCGCTCCGGCAGGAGCAGGAAGCGGTGGACGCGGAAGAACTCCGTTGTGAGGCCGAACGGGAACAAAACGAAGAGAGAATACGAAAAATACGGGACCGGATGCTGGATATGGACCGGGAAGCCGGGCAGCTGAATGACCGGCTGATGCAGGAAAACCAGCGGATCGGAGACCTGAAGAATACAATAGAAGTGGCGGAGGGAAAAGTCTCTGCCATCGCCAAAGACCGGGAGCGGCTGGACCTGGAACTCATGCGGACCGGCCGTCGCATCCTGGAGGAAAACGCAGCGGTGGAATCCTTCACCCGGCGAAAGGAAGAGTTGTCGGAGAAACTGTCCGCGACCCGTCAGACGCTGGCGGACCGGGAGGAAGAGCACCGGCAGCAGACGGAAGCCGCCCGCACAAAGCGGGAAGCCATCGACGAAAAAAAGAGCGCCGTCTTTGAACTGGGCAGCGCCGTCAGCGTGGCAAGGACGGAAATTCTGGGGCTTCGCAGCCTGACGGACGGGCTGGTGAAGCGGGAGACCCAGCTGAAGGAAAACCGCATCGGAGCGGAGCGGGAAACCCAGTCTCTGAGAGAGCGGTTGGAGCATATCCAGTCGGAAGCTCAGGCGCTGATTGGGAAAAAAGAAGGACTGGAAGCCGAACTGGCGGAGCAATCCGGCAAGGCGGAAGAACTGCGGGCTGCGCTGGAAATACTCAATACGAAACAGGCGGACCTGAAGAACAAAATCCATCAGTCCGAAACGAAGAAAGACCTGCTGACGGGTTTCCGGGATTCTTACGAAGGATACAACCAGGCCGTGCGGTTCATCATGGGAAACCGGGATAAAGTCCCCGGCATCCACGGAGTCGTGACGGACCTGATCGACGTGCCGAAAGGCTATGAAACGGCGATCCAGACCGCCCTGGGCGGCAGCATCCAGAACATCGTCTGCGAGGACGACCGGAGTGCATCGGAATGCGTCCGGTTATTGAAAAAAGAGAAGGCCGGCCGGGCGACGTTCCTGCCGGTGAAGAGCATCAAGGGCGGACGCAATGTCTCCAAAGAGCGCAACAACGGCGCCATCCGAAAGGAAACCGGATTTGTAGGCTATGCGGTGGACCTGGTGAGCCATGAAGAACGTTACGACGCCATTGCGGATTACCTGCTGGGGCGGACGGCGGTGACCGAGACCCTGGAGGATGCGGTGCGCCTGTCCAAACGGTATGCATGGGGACTGCGCTTCGTGACGCTGGAAGGGGAAGAAATCAGCCCCGGCGGCGCCATCACCGGCGGCCGGTACAAGAACAGCGGACCCAATCTGTTTGAGCGGAAAAACGAGATCCGCACCCTGGAGGAGGAGATTCTCCGGCTGACGGAACAGGAAGAAGAACTGAGTGTACAACTGCAGGCACAGGCAGACGAACTGACGGCCGCGGAAGAGAATGCCGGGGAACTGGACCGTTCGATCCGGGAGGCGCAGAGCCGTCTGGGTGCATTGGCGGGAGAACAGAAAATGGCGGACAGTCGGAAGGCTGTCTTTGAAGAGAATCTGCAGCGCTGGGATGCGGAGCTGGCAGATATCCAGCTGGAACTTGCCGGGACCGAAGCGATGATCGCCAAAGCGGAAGAGACCGTGAAGGAAAAATCCCTTCAGATGGAGGAGAGTGAAGGCTTCATGGACGATGAGATCCGGGATTACGAATCCGTCCGGGACGAGGCGGATCGGCTGTCGGAAGAGATCAGCCGGGACCGGATCGCGATTTCTTCTCTGGAATCGGACCTTCACCATACCGAAAACGGCATCCGACGCAGCGAAGCCGAAATCCGGCGACTGCGGGAAGAAGAGACAGAACGGCAGGAAGAGAAGGATTCTCTGGAAGCAGAGAAGGAAGAGACCGCCGAACTGATCCGGATCAGCAGGGCCTCTCTGGAAAGAGCCGAGGCGGGATATGAGGAGATCCGGGAAGACCGGGATGCCCTTCTGGCGGAAAAAGAAGCAGAAAACAGGAACCTGAAAGAACAGGAAGATCACGGCAGGGAGCTTGCGAAAACCCTGCAGGACATCCAGGGAAGAAAATACGACGTCCGGCTGAGAATCTCCCGGACGGAAAACCAGATCGAGACCGTCAAGAACAACCTGTGGGACCGTTACGAGGTCAGCTTCATCGAAGCGAAGCGCCTCCGGCAGGAAACCTTTGCCGTGACGGCGGCTTCCAAGGAAGCACGGGAGATCCGGAACCGGATGAAGGAACTGGAACCGGTGAACATCGGCGCCATCGAGGAATACCGGCAGGTATCGGAGCGGTATGGCTTCCTGACGGAACAGCGGGAAGATCTGATGAAATCCATCGATTCCCTGAGAGCCATCATCGCGGAAATGGACAAACTGATCCACTCCCGCTTCCTGGAAAGCTTTACGCAGATCAACAAGGCCTTTCAGGAGACCTACACCGAGCTCTTCGGCGGCGGAAAAGCGGAACTGATCCTGGAGGATCCGGAAAATGTGCTGGAGACCAGCGTGGACATCGTGGCACAGCCGCCCGGGAAAAAGCTGCAGAACATCAATCTGCTCTCCGGCGGGGAAAAGAGCGTCACGGCCATCGCACTGCTGTGTGCGCTGCTGAAGGTCCGGCCCACGCCTTTCTGCATCCTGGATGAGGCGGAAGCGGCTCTGGACGACGAAAACATCGACCGGTTTATCCGGTACCTGAAAAAGTATACCAACATCCAGTTCATCGTGGTGACCCACCAGAAAGTCACCATGGAACAGGCGGATATTCTATATGGGGTGACGATGCCCGAACGGGGCATCTCCCAGATCGTTTCCCTGAAAATGGAGGGAAAGGAACCGACGGTCGGATGACCGGAAAGGAGGCGGAACATGTCTTTTTTTAAGAAATTATCGGAAGGCCTGAAGAAGACCAAGGACAGCATGGTGCGGGGATTTGAGGACGCCTTCAATACCTATACCAAGGTAGATGACCGGTTCCTGGAGGAACTGGAGGACATCCTGATCATGTCCGATGTCGGAATGGACACGGCCATGAAAATCAGCGACGAGCTTCGTGAAGCCGTGCGGGTAAAAAAGATCCAGAACGTGGAGGAAGTCCGGGCGGAAGTGAAGCGGATCATGGCGAACATCCTGGACAAGGGAGAGGACGCCCACAAACTCAGCAGCGACTATCCGCTGGTGGTGATGGTGATCGGCGTCAATGGCGTGGGGAAGACCACTTCCATCGCCAAAATCGCCAATGGGCTGAAAAACGACGGAAAGAAAGTACTGCTGGTGGCCGGGGACACTTTCCGTGCCGCAGCGGCGGAACAGCTGGTAATCTGGGGCGAGCGGATCGGCGTGAACGTGATTCGTCACAAGGAGGGCGCGGATCCCGCGGCTGTGGTTTTCGACGGCATACAGTCCGCGAAGGCGAAAGGCATCGACGTGATCATCTGCGATACCGCCGGCAGACTGCATAATAAAAAGAATCTGATGAACGAGCTGAACAAGATGAACCGGATCGTGGAACGGGAATTCCCGGAAGCCACCCGGGAAACGCTGCTGGTCATCGACGGCGCCACCGGGCAGAACGCCAAGTCCCAGGTAAAGGAATTCAGCGAGATCGCCGATATCACCGGCATCATCCTGACCAAACTGGATGGCACCGCCAAGGGCGGCATCGTCATCTCCATTTCGGACGAATTCGACATCCCGGTCAAATACATCGGCGTGGGGGAAGGCGTGGACGACATGCAGCCCTTCGTGCCGTCGGAATTTGCGGATGCGCTTTTTGATGGGAGGGAGAACTGGTGAGCAAACCTCTGGTAGCGGTGGTGGGCCGTCCCAACGTGGGGAAATCCACCTTTTTTAACCGTATCATCGGCAAACGTCTTTCCATCGTGGAAGACACGCCCGGCGTGACCCGGGACCGGATCTATGCGGAAACGGAATGGAACGGAGTGAATTTTGCCCTGATCGATACCGGCGGCATCGAGCCTTCCACGGCAGATGTGATCCTTTCCCAGATGCGGGAGCAGGCGCAGATCGCCATGGAAATGTCCGACGTGATCCTCTTCATGGTGGACGGGAAGGAAGGCATGACGTCAGCGGATCGGGAAGTGGCCAATATGCTCTACCGGACCGGCAAAAAGGTCGTGCTGGTGGTCAACAAGATCGACACCGGCAAGGTGACCGACGACATCTACGATTTTTATGAACTGGGCCTGGGGATCCCGTATCCCGTGTCCTCGGCGAATATGCTGGGGCTGGGTGAAGTGCTGGACGAAGTAGTGGAAGGCATCCGGGAACTGGGCGAACAGGAAGAGGAAGAGGAAAGCATTCAGGTGGCGGTCATCGGCAAGCCCAACGTAGGGAAATCTTCGCTGGTGAACAAGCTCCTGGGCGAGGACCGGGTCATCGTCAGCGACATCGCCGGCACCACCCGGGATTCCATCGACTCTCCCTTCGAATACAACGGAAAGAAATTCACCCTGATCGACACCGCCGGGATCCGGCGCCGGAGCAAGGTGAATGAGAATATAGAACGATACAGCGTCATCCGGGCCATCGCCGCCATCGAACGCTCCGACGTGTGCGTGCTGATGATCGATGCCCAGGAAGGGGTGACGGAACAGGACAAGAAGATCGCCGGGCTGGCGCACGAAGCCGGCAAGGGAGTCATCATCGTGGTGAACAAGTGGGACCTGATCGAGAAGGAGACCAATACCATGAAGCAGTTCACCAAGGATATCCGAAACGAGTTGGTGTACCTGAGCTATGCGCCGGTACTGTTCATTTCCGTGGTCACCGGACAGCGCGTGGACAAGCTGATGGACCTGGTGATCAGCGTGGAAGAACAGTGCGGCAAGCGGGTGCCCACCGGCGTGCTGAATACCCTGATCTCCGACGCGATCCTGATGAACCAGCCGCCGTCGGACAAGGGAAAGAAACTGAAAATCTATTATGCTTCCCAGGTCGGGGTCAAGCCGCCCCTGTTCTCCTTCAAGATCAATGACCGGGAGCTGATGCACTTTTCCTACGCCCGGTATCTGGAGAACCGGATCCGGGAAGGGTTTGGCTTCGAAGGCACCCCCATCAAGTTCGTCTTCCGCGCAAAAGGCGATGACGCGAATACGATGGACTAATTCTCAAGACTGGAGAGAAACCATGATATTACGAATTATTCTCATCATTGCAAGTTATATGGTCGGCAGTCTGTCCACCGCCATCATCCTCTGCCGGGTGAAATACAGAGTGGATATCCGGACCCTGGGCAGCGGGAATGCGGGGACGACCAACGTGCTGAGGAACTTCGGCAAGAAGGCCGCCGGCGTTACCCTGCTGCTGGATGCGCTGAAAGGGGTGCCCTGTTACCTGCTGGGCTATTTCCTCTGCCATTCCTACGGGGTGGCCCTGGCCTGCGGGCTGGCGGCGATCCTGGGGCACATTTTCCCGGTATGGTATCAATTCCGGGGCGGAAAAGGCGTAGCCACGACCCTGGGCGTTGCCCTGGTGGCGGCACCGAAGATCACGTTGCTGGCGCTGCTGATCGCACTGGCGATCATGGCTGTCAGCCGGCGGGTTTCCCTGGGATCCATCCTGGGCGTGATCGCCTTTGAAGTGATCGCAGTCCTGACCCATCAGGACCGGGCGCTGCTCCTGTGGGGGATCTGCGCCGTGCTGATCATCATCATCAAACACAAGGACAATATCCGGCGGCTGCTGTCGGGCACCGAACCGAAGTTTACACTGAAGAAATAGAGAGATGGGAGATGGAAGATGGAAGAAGATCCTTCGCTTCGCTCAGGATGACATAATCATGGTGTCATTCTGAGGGAAGAGGCCGAAGAATCCTCACCAATTTGTAATCTTCAATCTGATAGAGGGAAATGACAATGAAACGAATTACAGTATTAGGCGGCGGCAGCTGGGGAACCGCGGTGGCTATGAGCCTGGCCTCAAAAGGACTGGACGTCCGCCTGTGGGACATCGACAAGGCCCATGTGCAGTCAATGATCGAAGAACGGGAGAACAAAAAGTTCCTGCCGGGCGCGCCTTTCCCGCCGTCCCTGACGGTATGCACGGAAGAGGCGGCAGCCGTGGAAGGCAGCCGGGTGGTGATTTTTGCGGTGCCTGCGCAGTTTTTCCGCTCCGCCCTGGAGGCGGCGCTTCCGCTGCTGAATAAGGATATGATCATCGTCAACGTAGCCAAGGGCATCGAGATCGGAAGCCTTTGCCGGCTTTCGGAGATTGCCGGGGAACTGATCCCGGACAACCGGTATGTGGTGGTATCCGGGCCTTCCCATGCGGAAGAAGTATGCAAGGGATTGCCCACGACCTTGGTGGCGGCATCCAAAGACCGGAAGGCGGCGGAAGAGATCCAGGAACTGTTTATCAGCGATGTGCTTCGGGTCTACACCAATGACGACGTTATTGGCGTGGAGCTGGGCGGCGCACTGAAGAATATCATTGCCCTGGGAGCCGGCATCAGTGACGGACTGGGGTACGGGGACAATACCAAGGCGGCGCTGATGACCCGGGGCCTGGCAGAGATCAAGCGGCTGGGCGTGGCCATGGGCGCGAAACCGGAGACTTTTTCCGGCCTTTCCGGCATCGGCGACCTCATCGTGACCTGCACCAGCATGCACAGCCGGAACCGGCGCTGCGGCATTATGATCGGGCAGGGCACCGACAAGAAGACCGCCATCGAAAAAGTCGGGATGGTGGTGGAGGGCATCTACACCTGCGAAGCGGCGCATGAGATGGCTGTAAAGTTCGGTGTGGACATGCCCATCGTGTCCGGGATCTATCAGATTCTCAACGAAAACCGGAATGCCGGTGACGCAGTGCGCGAATTGATGTCCCGGAAAAGAAAACATGAAGCAGAACCCGATTTTATCACAAGAAATTCATTGTAATTTAACATAAAACATGATATGAT
>JAFWFI010000005.1 GCA_017515705.1 Bacillota bacterium | reverse complement strand
GACGAGTGCGCCAACATCGGCCAAATCCCAAGGCTGGAAAAGCTCATGGCCACCATCCGTTCCCGTGAGATCTCCGCCTGTCTGGTCTTGCAGGCGCAAAGCCAGCTCAAGGCGATTTACAAGGATAATGCGGACACAATTATAGGGAATTGTGACAGCTTCATTTTCCTGGGCGGCAAGGAGCCGACCACCCTGAAGGAATTGTCCGCAGCCCTTGGAAAAGAGACCGTGGACACCTACAACACCGGCGAGAGCCGGGGCCGCGAGGTGTCCCATAGTTTGAACTATCAGAAGCTGGGAAAGGAGCTTATGACCCAGGACGAGCTGGCCGTCATGGACGGCGGCAAGTGCATCTTGCAGCTGCGCGGCGTCCGGCCTTTTCTGTCCAACAAATACGATATTACCAAACACCCCAACTATCCCCTTACATCGGACTGCGATAAGAAAAACGCCTTTGACATAGAGCGTTTTCTTTCCCGCCGCCTGACGCTGAAGCCGGACGAAGCGTATCAGGTGGAAACGATAGACCTGTCCGGCGAAGAAGTGTCCTCCCGGAAGGAGGACTGATCTGTGAAGCAACAGGAAAAAGCGTACCGATATAATCTTATAAAATGGAGGTTCTATTTCCCTTTATGGCATTCTTCACATCTGCTGTTGGTGTTCTCCAGACCCTGGTCATCGCCCTTGGCGCGGGCCTTGGTATCTGGGGCGGCGTCAATCTTATGGAAGGATACGGCAATGACAACCCGGGTGCAAAGTCCCAGGGCATGAAGCAGCTTATGGCTGGCGGAGGCGTGGCCCTCATCGGCACCACCCTGGTTCCGCTTCTTGCCGGCCTGTTCGGTTGATCTCATGTAACCTTGCTGGAGGGGGTCGCGCAATGCGGCCCCCTCTCCTGACAGAAGGAGGTCGAACCGATGGACTTTTTATGGAGTAAATTCACCGAATGGCTGAAAGAATTGCTGATTTCCGGGATCACCAGCAATCTCTCTGGCCTGTTCAACGCCACCAACGAAAAGATTGGGGAAATATCCGGTCAGGTTGGTATGACGCCCCAGGCGTGGAACGGCAGTATCTTCAACATGGTCCAGAACCTGTCCGAGAACGTCATCGTTCCCATCGCCGGGATCATCCTGGCCTTCGTAATGACTCTGGAGCTAATCCATCTCATCGTGGACCGAAACAACCTCAACGATGTGGACACCTGGATCTTCTTCAAGTGGATCTTCAAAACCGCTGCGGCGGTGCTCATCGTCACCAACACCTGGAACATCGTCATGGGCGTGTTCGATGTGGCCCAAAGCGTGGTGAACAGCGCCTCCGGGGTCATTGTAGCGGATGCCAGCATCGACTTGGCGGCAGTGATCCCGGACCTGGAAAGCCGACTGGCGGAGATGGAGGTTGGCCCGTTGTTCGGGCTATGGTTCCAATCCCTGTTTGTGAACATCACGATCTGGGCGTTGTCCATTGCGATCTTCATCGTGATCTATGGCCGTATGATCGAGATTTACCTGGTAACGTCTGTGGCTCCCATCCCTATGGCGACCATGCTCAACCGAGATATCGGCGGCGGCATGGGGCAAAATTACCTGCGTTCCCTGTTCGCCTTAGGCTTCCAGGGATTTCTTATCATCGTCTGTGTGGCGATATATGCGGTGCTGGTGCGGAACATAGCAACGATGGACGACATCAGCGCGGCAATCTGGACCTGTATGGGTTATACGGTCCTGCTGTTCTTTACGCTGTTCAAGACCGGAAGCCTGTCCAAGAGTATCTTCGCAGCACATTAAAAGAGACAAACAGCCGCAAAGCCGTTTGCCTCTTTCAACCACATCATGCACGGAGTTTCTGATGCTCCGCATCATTCTTTGTCAATAGATAAAGACAATACTGATTCATGCTGATCCCCTCCGCTTTGGAATGCTCTGCCAACGATTTATGCAGAGATTTGGGGATACGGAGCTTGAACTGTCCGGAGTATTCGCTGGCATCGTTGGGCTCCGGAATCTCTAATCCGTCCTCCAATGCCGCTACGAGCCATTCCCGCTTACAATCCTCTGCATTAGCTACCACGGATTCCAGGGTGTCACCGCAGGTCACGCAGCCACGGAGTTCAGGATAGGACGCTGCATATCCTCCCTCGTCTGGATCGGGCATGATCTCCAACTTATAAGGGAGAGTCATATAATACTCAATCGTTTTCATCATGTGCCTCCTCGCTTTCAACGATCTCCTTCACCATACGGACATAGACGACCTTGATCGGCTCGTGGGTCGGTATGGTGATCGGGCTGCATCCGGCCTTGCGGAAGGTGCAATGGCTGCTCCCGCCGTGTGGCCTCTGCATCGTATAGCCGTAGCTTTCCAACACGGTTTTCAATTCAGCGAATCGCATATCCTTTGACAATGAGCAGATGCGTGAGATCAGTTTATCCCATTTAGACACGGAACATCACCTCATACCCTTATTATAGCGTGGTGTTATATATGGTGTCAATCTATTTTTGGAGGTGGCCTCATGGCCTATGTAAATGTCCCCAAGGACCTAACGAAAGTGAAAAGTAAGGTGCTGTTCAACCTGACCAAGCGCCAGCTCGTATGTTTCGGCATGGCAAGCCGGATTTATGCACCCCGCGTCCTGACGGACCTCTTCACGAAACT
>JAFWFI010000035.1 GCA_017515705.1 Bacillota bacterium | reverse complement strand
CTGACGACTCTTTCCGCCACCATGGTGTATTCGGAAGTCAACAGCATGATAGTGTCACCGGAGGATTATGAAGGCCTGATTGTAAAAATGGCCGGAACGGCGGCCTCCTATCACGATGACAGCACCGGCAAAACCTATTATGCCTGCGTCATCGCCGATGCCACGGCCTGCTGCGCCCAAGGCATCGAGTACAGGCTCATGGACGGGTACGGAAAGAATGCCTACCCGGCGGACGACACCTACGTCAGCGTAGTCGGGGAGTTCGTCACCTATGAAGAACTGGACGGGCTCTATGTGACGCTGAAAAACGCGGAATTGATACAATAAAAAAAGATTGCTGTTAAAGCGATCTTTTCTTTTTTATGTTTGTTTTACGTATCGTATTCTCCGTATTCGCAGCCGATGTTCGTGCAGATGACCTCGTCGACCAGTTTTCCGCTGTGGTACAGTTTGACCGTGCCCCGGCCGTTGCCCCCGTTCCAGAGGCGGTTGTGGCGTTTCGTGCCGTTGGGCGCTTCATACTGGATCAGCAGCATGTCTTTCTTTTCGCAGGTGATGTCCGTCACCATTTTGCTTCGCCAGGTCCGCTGCTCCACGTGCCAGATGATTTGGTCTTCCGTCTCCCGGCAGTCGAACTTCGTCCGGGTAAAGGTCCAGAACTTGGAGAAATTGAATTCATAAGGCGTCCCTTCGTACCAGAAGGCCGAGAGGAGCTTGCGCTTCAGGGCCACCGGCCCGATCTTCGGGCAGCCGCCGCCGATATCGAAAACGCTGTCCGTCAGCTTTTTCCCGGTGATGGCGCTGGTCAGGTTGCAGGAGGACAGCCATACCCAGGGCGAGGTGAAATCCTTGCCCCAGTTCTTGTCGGAATATCCGTAGCAGGTCTCCGGCTCCACCCGGTATTTCTCGCCGTTGTAGACGATCTTTCCTTCGAATTCGGTTTTCATTCCTTCCGCGTGCCAGAACATTTCAAACAGCTGCAGGGTCCGGAACAGCTTCCCGGCACCGTAGCCGACGTTGTAGGCGGTGATCTTGTTGATCTTCAGGTCCCAGGAGATCTCCCCGGCCTGGCACAGGTATTCCGGGTGCTCCTCCGCTTCCTGCGGGGTCACTTTGACGGAACCCTTCAGCCGGGTCTCGTCCAGGTAGCAGTCCGCCGCTTCCACGGAGAACGGCGAACCCCATTCCAGCTGCACTTCCTGCCATCCGAAAAAACGGTGGTACTGGCCGGCATTCTCGCCCCAGGCTCCGGTTTTCACCATCAAATAGGAAGGCTTCTTTCCCGCCTCCCGGTTTTCCGGGAGCTGGCCGAATACGGGATCCCTGCCGCCGGAAGCCGGATTGCAAACGAAAAACTCGATGAAGAAGGGTTTTTCCTCTCCGGTCGTTTCATTGATGGCGGTGAAGGAATGCCACCACCAGTCGTATCCCTGACGGGCCTGTCCGCCGGTAAGCATGCAGGCGTCCCGGGAAATATCATGTACATTAAAGCCGCTCATTTTCACACTCTCCTTTGCGCTTTTTTCCATTATATCACAGGGAGAAGCACAGAGATAGTAAAACTTGGAAAATAAAAAAGAACGCCGGAGAATCCGGCGTTCCCTGTGTCTAAAGGGGTTATTTCGTGATGGCTTTGAACGCAGCCGCCTGGGCGGTCATGCCTCTTTCGGATGCCAGACGCTCGATGGAGGAGGCGCCGAAGAAGCCGTCGATTTCCGGTACGTTCTTGATGACGTAGGCCGCATCTTCCGGGTCAGCGATGGGGCCGCCGTGGCAGATGACCATGATGTCCGGGTTGACTTCCCGTCCGGCCTTGATGATCTCGCGGATCTTCACGCAGCAGTCGTCCAGCGTTACTGCGGTTTCCGCGCCGATGGTGCCTTTGGTGGTCAGACCCATGTGGGCGACTAAGATGTCCGCGCCGGCTTCCGCCATGGCCTTGGCCTGTTCCGGATCAAAGACATAGGGGCAGGTCAGCATATCCAGTTTGTGTGCTTCCCGGATCATGTCCACTTCCAGACCGTAGCCCATGCCGGTCTCTTCCAGGTTGGCACGGAACTTGCCGTCGATCAGGCCCACGGTGGGGAAGTTCTGAACGCCGTTGAAGCCCTGGTCCTTCAGCTGCTTCAGGAAGATGTCCATGACGCGGAAGGGGTCGGTGCCATTGACGCCCGCCAGTACCGGAGTCTTCTTGACGATGGGCAGTACTTCGCAGCCCATTTCCTGCACGATGGCATTGGCATCGCCGTAAGCCAGCAGTCCGGAGAGGGAGCCGCGGCCGGCCATTCTGAACCGTCCGGAATTGTAGATGATCAGCATGTCCACATCCGCCGCTTCACTGCATTTTGCGGTGATGCCGGTGCCGGCGCCTACGCCAACCAGGATCTTGCCCTGGGCGACCTGTGCTTTGAAGTTTTCCATGATTTCCTGTCTGGTTGCTCTTAACATTTTTGTTTCCTCCTTATTTCTTCATGAGTTCGATGAGTTTCTTCGCGGCTGCTTCCGCGAATTCCGCATCGTTGATATTGTTGTTCATTTCCGTGATCTTCACCAGCGGGTTGGTGATGCCTTTCTTCAGGGCTGCATAGAGCGCCGCCCGTTCTTCCGGCCCGTCGAAGGGCTGGCCGTCCGCATCGATCATGGAGACGCCCTTCAGGGGCAGCAGCAGTTCCATTTCGCTTTCCGCCGCATTCCATTTTTCCGCCAGCCGTTTCGCCATTTCTTCATTCTCTTCCACGGTGGTCCGCATCAGGGTGACGGTGGGGTTGTGCTTGTACAGGTTCCGGCCTTTGAACTGTTCCGGAACGGTGTCCATGGGGCCGAAGTTGACCATATCCAGCGCGCCTACGGAGACGACCTGAGGCACTTTTCCGCGGATGGCTGCGCCGCAGCGGTCCGGTCCGGCTGCCAGCACGCCGCCGACGACTTCATCGCACCATTCGGTGGTGGTCAGGTCCAGCACGCCGGTAAAGAACCCGGCATCCACCAGGGATTCCATGGTCCGTCCGCCGGTGCCGGTGGCATGGAAGACCAGCACTTCATAGCCTTCCTTTTCCAGATAGGCCTTGGCCTGGTCGATGCAGGGGGTGGTGACACCGAACATGGTGGCCGCCACCAGGGGTTTTTCTTCTGCGGTATCCGGTTTCAGGTTCCCCTTCATCCCAACCATTCCCGCCATGGCCAGTACGGCGTTGCGGAAGATGGTCTTGGAGATCTTGTTGAGCCCCGCCACGTCCACGATGGAGGGCATCATGATGATGTCGCTGGTTCCCACATACTGGGACACGTTTCCGGAGGCCATGGTGGAGACCATGAGTTTCGGCACGCCGATGGGCAGGGCCCGCATGGCCGGGGTGGCCAGGGATGTGCCGCCGGATCCGCCCAGGGAGAGGATCCCGTCGAATTTGCCTTCTTCATAGAGTTTCGGAACCAGGGCTTCCATGCCCTTGGAGAGGGCTTCCGTGCCCAGGGCCCGGTCCTGTTTTTCCGCAATGGCAGCAATGTCATAGCCTGCCGCCGCAGCGACTTCCGCATTGCTGACATCCGGTTCAAATAAGGGTTCAAATACGCCGGAGTGGATGGTAAAGGCCTTCAGGCCCAGTTCTTCCACCAGGTTTTTGACATAGAGGAATTCCTGCCCCTTTGTGTCAAAAGTACCAGCGATGGCAATGGTTTTCATAGAGTTCTCCTTTCTATTTTATCGATTCAAAGTAAAATACATCGGTTGTTACTTTCATTATAACGCGGAGGAAAAGAATTGCTATGTTTTTTTCATAGTTAACATAAAGAAAATCCCTCCCACGAATGTGGAAGGGATTTTCTGGCGGAGAAGGGGGGATTCCCGCCGGCGGCCCAGCCGCCTATCAGGCCGGCCTTCGGCGCCCACGTGTCACCGGCACGTGGGCTTCCGTCGCGCTAAGCGCTCCTCCCTTGGCGTTCGAATCCCCCCAACTAAAAAAGGAAACCTCCGTCCAATAAGGACGAAAGTTTCCTTGGCGGAGAAGGGGGGATTCGAACCCCCGCACCAGTAAACCCAGCCTAACGGTTTAGCAAACCGTCCTCTTCAGCCACTTGAGTACTTCTCCATGTGCCTTCAATCAGCCATTACAGTTTACAATATTGCAGGGAAGATGTCAAGGGGAAAAGGCTGCAGGAAAGCATATGCAGTTTTCATTCCGGGCAGACTGTGATAGAATAGAGAAACGAATGGAGGCGCGGCATCAATGAGAAAGAGTCTTGCGATATTGCTGATCATTCTGCTGGCGGGGCTGGTCCTGTGCAGCTGCGGAGATGCAGAAAAGGACCGGGTCCGGGTGATGGAAGAGAAATACGGGGAAAACATAGCGATCACCGGGGATTTCGATGAAGGGAAAGCCGTCCGGTGTGAAAACGGGACCTTTGTGGGAAGTGAGGAAAACGGCGTCCTGTCCTTCAAAGGTGTTCCTTACGCAAAACCGCCGGTAGGCGATTTGCGGTGGAAGCCGCCGGTGCAGCCGGATCCGGATGAAGGTGTTTATGAGGCACGCTATTACGGCAAGTCCCCGGTCCAGACGCACTGGCCTTCCGAACCGGGCTCTTACTATCCCTGCGGAGAGGATTGCCTGACCCTGAACGTGTGGACCGCTGCCGGAGAGGAGCGGGACAAGGCCGTCATGGTATTCTTCCACGGCGGCGATTACGGCTGGGGAGCCACATCCGACCCCATCTATGACGGACAGCGGTTCGTGGAAGCCCATCCCGAAATCGTGCTGGTTACGGTGGAATACCGGCTGGGAATCCTGGGATTCGTGGACCTGTCCTCTGTTCCCGGAGGAGAGGAGTACCCTGAGAGCGGAAACCTGGGGCTCCTGGACATGAAATGCTCCCTGGAATGGATCGCGGGAAATATAGAATCCTTTGGCGGGGATCCCGGGAACGTAACGATCTTCGGCGAATCCGCCGGGGGCGGAGTAGTGTCCCTGCTGCCGCTGATGGAAGGAACGGAAGGACTGTTCAAGCGGGTGATCGCCGAAAGCGGGTCCGTGGCCCTGACCTCTTCCCGGGAGGACTGCGAAGGTTTGACAGAACGGCTGCTGGCGGAGACCGGAGCGGAGAATATGGCAGACCTGACGGCGCTCTCTGAAGAAGAACTGAAGATAGCCAATGATGCACTGAACGACTACTGCAACCGTCCCGAACGGGACGGCGTGGTGCTGCCGGAGGATCTCTACGACGCCTGGAAGCAGGTCCCGGGGAATATCGACATGATGATCGGGACTAATGCTGACGAGGTGAATTACTGGAAAAAAGAAGTGGGATATATGTTTGGGGGCATCGAAAGTGAGGTCCTCTTCCGGGGAATGATGACCGTCCTGTATGAAAACGACCTGAAGCGATTCTCTGAAGGAGACCGGGAGTCGGCAGAGACCTTTGTCTCGGATCATGGCGGCCGGCCCAACGGGATCAGCGAATTCTACAACGAGGTCATGTTCCGCATCCCTGCAATCGTCCAGGCCCGGGCGTACGGGGACAACGGCGGTAAGACGTATATGTATTACTGGACCTATCCCTCCGCCATTCCGGGGCAGGGCGCCTGCCACGCGGTGGAACTGGCCTATGTGTTCAATAACCCGGATGAGACGATCTACATCGGGGAGCTTGCGGATCCCGGACTGTCCGCCGAAGTGCAGCGGATGTGGGTGAATTTTGCCCGGACGGGGGACCCGTCCACGGAAGCCCATTCCTGGAAAGCCTATGCCCCGGAGGACCGCCGGACCATGGTGCTGGGGGACGACATCCACATGGAAAAGGACCTGATGGAAGACCGGTACGAGGCGCTGGAACCGTTTCTCCGCTACTGTCTGACGGCGGACTATATGGAGATGGATTACAGTGTGCCCTTCGTGTATAAAACGGCGGGCGCGCTGGCGCTGGGTGCAGCGGCTGTTGTCCTTCCGGCCGTCTTTTTCGTCCGGCGGCGCAGTCGCCGGAAAAGGGGATGAGCCGGACCGGACGGAAGAAAATCCCTTTCAATCCCACGAGATTTGTTGTACAATAAAAACGGACCGGGAAACTGGTCCGATCATATGAAAAATCATGAGGTGAATCACATGACGAAAGACAACCGGACGCATGAGATCGTCAGCAATATTATTGATACATACGGAAAATACCCTCTGACCAGCCGGATCGATGAGGAGAACATGCTCAGCAAGGAAATCATCATCGAAGTAGCGGAAAAAGTCCGCGGCGTGCTGTTTCCGGGGTTCTTTGAGAAGCGGAAGGTCCGCTCGGAGAACGTGGAGTACCTGGTGGGGGAACACGTGGAGTTCATCCAGTACCACCTGAGAAAGCAGGTAGCCAAGGCGCTGGGTACGGATAAGTCCGCAAAAGATCTGACCTGGAAAGAAATCGAAGAAAAGACCGAAGGCATCGTAGATGAGTTCTTATGCCGCATCCCGATGATCCGGGAATATCTTGCCACGGATGTGGAAGCGGCATTAAACGGGGACCCGGCGGCTTCCAGCACCGATGAAGTCATCTTTTCCTATCCGGGGCTGTTCGCCGTGACGATTTACCGGATTGCCCACGAACTGTACTTGCTGCAGGTGCCCATGATCCCGAGAATTATGACGGAATACGCTCACAGCACCACCGGGATCGACATCCATCCCGGCGCCACCATCGGCAAATACTTCTTCATCGACCACGGCACCGGCATCGTCGTCGGTGAGACCACCGAGATCGGCGATAATGTCAAGATTTATCAGGGCGTGACCCTGGGGGCGCTGTCCACCCGGAAAGGCCAGCAGCTGAGAGGAATGAAGCGTCATCCCACCATCGGCAACAATGTCACGATTTACGCCAATACGACTGTCCTGGGAGGCGACACCGTCATCGGCGACGG
>JAFWFI010000034.1 GCA_017515705.1 Bacillota bacterium | reverse complement strand
GCAGCTCCCGGAACGTGGGCTGCTTCAAAAACAAACACATCTGCACCCGATGTATCAAATACATCAAGGAACGGAACTGAAAAGAGGGTGTCCCAAAAGGTCAATATAATATGACCTTGAGGGACACCCTTTTTCGCCGCCCTGAAAATGCCTTTTTACTTTTTTGCAGAGTAAAAAGGCCTGGATGGGGCGGCTTGTTATTCGCCGCATCCGCTTGTCTGGTTGGACCTGCCCCGCCAGCCCTAAAGGGCGGTTTTACTGGGTGAAAAAGTAAAACCGCCAAAACATAGGCGGCCGGGCCGGTTTTGTGACGAAACCGGGGAATTTCAGCAAATATTAGAAGTATGGACTAATTCTGCTGAAAAACCCAATGTATTTTCGGTAAATTCGGGGTTCACAGGAAAAAACACAATCATTTTTCAGCAAATCCAGATCTTTTTCTTATAATTTGCTGAATCAACAGATCGTGAGAGAAAAAAACTCAGCAAAATCGAAAGAATTCTTTTCTTTTTGCTGAAATCGTCCTATTCAGCTCTTTGACAATTCAGCAAAATCGTCCTGAAATAATGAATCTTGCTGAATTTCTCAGAAGCACAACTAAAGACGTTCATCGTCTGCCTGATGGACCTGCCCCGCCAACCCTAAAGGGCGGTTTTACTGGGTGAAAAAGTAAAACCGCCAAAACATAGGCGGCCAGTCTGATTTCGAGCCCATTTGCTTCTTTTTCAGAACAAGAGGATGCCCCTTTTGGGACACCCTCTTCTTTTTGTAAAACATTATATTTTGCAACCCGTCTTTAATCTCTCTATTTCGCCGCAAAGATCAGGTTCTTGTCCTGGGCCAGATTCAGCACGTTGTAGAGGAACAGCACTTCGGTGATTCCGTTCTCCTGTGCCAGCGCGGACAGGTCCGCCCGGTAATAACGCAGGTCCACGGCAATGATCTCCTCATAATCCGTCACCATGAAAGGAATGAAACAGTGAGCGAAGGAATCCTTGACCACCATAATCTTCTTTCCCGCGGCTTCCGGGGAACTGCTGCCCCTGATCTTCGTCACCGGGTTGTTTCCGGAGAGGAAATAGGAATACTTGTCCTTCACCTGAAGATAAGATTCGTCGTAGACGCTGTCGAACTGCTTGGACTTATGCCCGTCAGCCTCGTAGATTTCCATGGTGTGAACGTCCGTGTCCACCGGAACGTCGTAACGGTAGATGCAGTCCGGCTGGATGGAAGAAAGTGACGCCTTGGAGTAATTGGTGCCATAGAACTGGTCGGACACCAGTGTGACGGCATAATCCCGGGTCCGTTTGGATTCCCACTTCCAGGCATCGTAGGCGTACATGGCCCCCAGCGTGGTCCAGTGGTGATCCGTCCGGTAGAAAATATCCTGTGAAGCAAACTGCTCCAATGTCTTCCGCAGATCGGTATATGCCAGTTTCGTGTGGTCCCGGACATAATCAAGCGCCTTGTTTTCATCCGGCGTCACCGCATAGGAAGGCAGTTTATCCTTGAGGATCTCCGTGGCGGTAGGCACTACCATCAGCTGGCACAGGACCCCCGGCCCCAATTTTTCCGCGATGGTGTTGATGTAATCCACATTCTTAGCTAGCTGTTCTTCGTTGATGGTCTCGATGGAAAACAGGTACCCGTCTTTTCCGAAATAGACCATTCCGTTGTCCTTTTTCCCTGCGGCCTTCTGCAAATCGGTCTGGAGGGACATCAGCGAATCCCTGGCGGGAAACTGATCCTGGACATAGGTTTCAAAACCCTCCGTAAACTGACCGGAGAGGATGGCCTCGCCGGAAACCTTCGGAAATGACGCCAGATTCCGGTTTTCCATATCGGAAAACTCCCGGTCGCCGATCACAAAGGAGGCAATCAGAAAGCCGAAGATAAAGCCGACAAAAATCAGGGCTGTCAGCACATTATTCAGTTGTATCCGGCCTCTCTGGCTCTTTGTACGGGTCATTGTTTTACCTCTGCATTCGGGAGCTCCGTGCTCCCGGCTTCAAGCTTCTGACTTTAAGCTCTCAGCTTAAAACCTGAAATACAAAAACGGATTATAAGTCGATGCGATAATGAAGCCGGTGCTGGCCACCAGCAGCGCCAAGGTCCACAGGTTCTGGAGGATCAGGCCGCCCCCGGTCACTCCCAGCTCCGATTCGTCGATCCGGGCATGCCGCCCTCTCTCCCGATCCTTGATCAGGAAGCGCCCCAGCTTGGCCGGGAAGTGGGTGCAGCCCACCGCTGCAATCAGGAACAGGACCAGGTTGCTGGTCAGCAGGTACAGGGACTGGCTGTCCGCCAGGCCGCCGCCCAGGCCGAACATGGCTTTCAGGTAGGATGCGATCCGGCCGGGTTCTTCGATGCTGAAGATCACCCAGCTGATCATGACTACCACAACCGTATATAAATGAGTCACTGCCCGTGGCAGTTTCTCCAGTTTTTTCAGAAGCAGGACTTTTTCCAGCAGCAGGAACACCGCGAAGAACAGCCCCCACAGCACGAAGTTCCAGCTGGCACCGTGCCACAGGCCCGTCAGCATCCAGACGATGGCGATGTTCAGAAGCTGGATCTTCAGCCCCTTGCGGTTTCCGCCCAGGGGAATGTAAACATATTCCCGGAACCAGGATCCCAGTGTGATGTGCCACCGCCGCCAGAACTCCGTGATGGAGCGGGACTCATAGGGATGCCGGAAGTTTTCCGGAAAATCAAAACCGAACATCTTCCCCAGCCCGATGGCCATATCGGAATAGCCGGAGAAGTCAAAATACAGCTGAAGGGTAAATGCCGCGATCCCGATCCAGGCGGTGAGCACCGGAAGCTGGCTCAGGTCCGAAACGGATACCTGATCCCAGACCGCGCCGATGTTGTTGGCGATCAGCACCTTCTTCCCCAGGCCTACCGCAAAGCGGCGTGCGCCGTGGGCAAAGCCGTTCAGGGTATGGGTACGGGTGTGAAGCTTGTCCTCGATGCTGCGCAGCCGGACGATCGGCCCGGCGATCAGCTGCGGGAACATGGCGATATAAGCCGCAAAATCGATCAGGTTTGTCTGCAGCTTCGCATCTTTCCGGTATACATCCACCAGATAGGACATCGCCTGGAAGGTATAGAAGGAAATCCCGATGGGCAGCGGAAGCTCCAGCAGCGGGATATCCAGCGGGGTCAGAGTATTCAGTGTTCCGATGAGAAAATCGGCATACTTGAAAAATCCCAGTATCAGCAGGTTGGCTGCGATACCGAGACCAAGAGAAAGGCGATCCCGCCGTGCGGCAATGAGCCGGCCGGCTCCGTAGTTCAGGAAGATCGACGCGATCATCAGAAGAACATAAGCCGGCTCGCCCCAGGCATAGAAAAAAAGGCTCGCGATCAAGAGCACCAGATTTTTGATCTTGCCGGGAGCCAGAAAGTATAAGCCAAGCGCGACGGGTAAAAAGTAAAATAGAAACGAGATACTGCTGAATACCATCCCACCGGGCTCCTGTTATTGATTGATAAAGTCGAGAATAGCGGTTTTTGCCTGATCCGGGTCATCACAGACCACCATGACGACAGAATTGCCGATTTCCATGATCAGCGGGTTCTTGAGCTTGTCCAGTTCAGCCGGCACATAGTCCGTGAAGCTCTCGATCTGGTCGTCAATGCGCTTATTGAACGCACGGTTGATCTCACCCAGCATGGAATCCGCGTTTTCCGGGTCCACGCACATGACGGAAATCTCTTCCGCAGTGGCTCCGGTGCTGAAATAGGTGCAGGAATCCGAAATGGCCGAACCGTCGATTCCGTAGAGTTCATACACGGTCTGCGGATCCACTTCTTCCATAAAATCATTGAATGTTACGTTTTCGTTGATGGTTCCCGCGAGTTCAGCCGCAGTAAAGTCATAGTTTACGGGCGTGCCTTCAGAGCCGCCGCCTTCTTCACCGCCGCCGTCCGAGCAGGCAGTTACCGCAAAGGCCATCATGACGATCAGAATTCCGACGATTAATCTTTTCATTGTATTTGTTACCCTCCGTATCTCAATTGGTTCTATAGTGTTTTACATGGATATTCTGGCCAGGTAAACGGCCCATTTTACACAGTAGTCGCTGTTGATGTGGACGCCGTCCGATGTGGCTTCCATCTTCAGCGCTCCGGTTGTATCCACCAGCGGCGGGCTGGGGTCCAGGACCTCCACGTCCTTTTCCTCCGCCAGCTTGGTCAGCCGGTCGTTGCAGGCCTTGATGTTGGTGTTGTTGAAGACCTTGTCTGAAGAAGACTTCTTGGCAGACACCGGGAACAGCAGTTCCACGAAGACCTTCGCATCCGGCTGGGCTTCCTTTACCTGGTCGATCAGCGTGCCGTAACTCTGCGTAAAGGAATCTTTGCTGGTCCAGCCCAGTTCGTTGATTCCCAGGCAGATATAGACCTTTTTATACTCATTCTTCTTGAGCAGATCCTGCAGGCTCGTTTCCGCACCGCCGACGTTGACCGTGGCGCCCTTCAGGACCTTGTCCACGTTCATGGACTTTCCGCTGAAAAAGTCTGCGTTCTGGACTCCGGAATAAAACTTCATCCCTTCGGTGCGGGAGTCGCCGATGAACAGCGCTCCTTCAAAGGCATCGAAGCGGTGCACGTCCTTTTCATCCGGGTGCTCCGCCGCCGCCAGGGCCCACTCCAGGATCATGGTCTCGATCCCCTCGTCGGTTCCGCTCACAACGCCGTCTTTCAGCACCTGTTCCATGACAAAGTCAGGCAGCAGTTCTTCCTCATCATTGTTGATACCAATGCCGTTATGCCGGGCGATCATCATAAAAACCAGAATGACCACCAGCAGCACCAGCATGATGTACCTGGCATTGAATCTATTTTCAAAAAATACATTCAGCATTCCCGATCTCCACTTTCCTGTTTTTTGTCAAAACACTGGTATGCACATCTATACTAATATCATCCGGTCTTTTTTTCAATAGGGTCAGCCTTCATTTAATCATTAAATTTTGTTTACACGAAGGCGCTCCACGATCCGGCTGAATTCCGCCGGCGGATCGCATTCGAATTCCATCCGCCTGCCGGTGGAAGGATGGTCAAATCCCAGCTTTCCGGCATGGAGCATCTGCCCTTCCGCGCCGTAGGGATTTTTCGCCGGCCCGTACAGGGCGTCTCCCAGCAGCGGGTGCTTCTTCCAGGCCATATGGACCCGGATCTGGTGGGTCCTTCCGGTCTCCAGCCGGCATTCGATCAGTGTGAAGGAACCGTAGCGTTCCAGGACTCTGTAGTGGGTCACTGCATTCCGGCCCCCGGCCTCCACCGCCATCCGGAACCGGTTTTTCGGGTCCCGGGCAATGGGTGCGTCCACCGTGCCCTCGTCTTCCCGGAAATTGTTCCATACGATCGCCCGATAGACCCGGTTAATGGAATGGACCTTCAGCTGTTCCGACAGGGAAAGGTGGGCCTTGTCGTTCTTGGCGACCATGATCAGCCCGGACGTATCCTTATCGATTCGGTGCACGATGCCGGGACGGATCACGCCGCCCACGGAAGACAGATCCCGGAAATGATACAGCAGACCGTTCACCATTGTCCCGGTCTCGTTCCCCGGCGCCGGATGGACCACCATCCCCCGGGGCTTGTTGATCACCGCCACGTCCTCGTCCTCATAGACGATGTCCAGCGGGATCTCTTCCGGCAGCACATTGTCCGCGGGCGCCGGCTCCGGGATGTTCATTTCCACCACGTCTCCGGTGCGCACCTTGTATTTCTTCTCTTCCTTCAGTTCCCCGTTCACCCGGACCTGCTGTCCGGCCACCAGCTTCTGTATGAAGCTTCGGGACAGGGTATTATCCGTCACGGCGGACAGATAAGCATCCATCCGGGTGCCGGCATAGGCCTCCTCTACCGTAATGACAAAACGGTCATCCATCCAGTTCCCCTTTCCGGTCCCGGCGGCCGTCGTCCCAGGTCAGAAAACCCAGCACCAGCAGCGCCGCGCCGATGGTGACACAGCAATCCGCAAAGTTGAACACCGGAAAATGGATGAGGCAGAAATCCAGGAAATCCACCACATAACCCAGCCGGATCCGATCGATCAGATTCCCGATCCCGCCGCCGATGATCAGCGGAATGCTGATGAGCATCAGTTTGTTTGCGGTCTTTCTTGTACGGTACAGAAAAACCAGAAGGACCGCCGTGATCAGTACCGTGACCAGGATCAGAAAACTCAGGCGGTTTTGCAGAATGCTGAACGCCGCCCCGAAATTGCGGATATACGTAAAATGAAATACGCCGTCGATCAGAGGCACGGATTGCCCGATCTCGAGCGTATTGCATACGATCCATTTCAGAACCTGATCCACCAGCACGGACATGATAATGAGGCCCGTCACCAGATAAATCATTTGTTACTCCTGTATCAGCTGTTCGATATCGTTGATTTCGACCACCGCATCTTCCTTCGCTTCTTCCGGAGCTGCTTCTGCAGGTTCTTCCGCAGGCTTTTCTTCGGCTGCCGGAGCCGGTTCTTCCGGTTCCGCCGCAGGTTCTTCCGCGATTTCGATGCTGATGCCCTCAAAAAGTTCTTTTTCCAGCGAATCGTACTTCGCCAGTTCGTTTTCCAGTAATTCTTTATAACCGGCTTTCAGGCTGTCAAACCGGTCTTTAATGGCTGCGATCTTTTTCGCATAGCCTTCAGCTTCCTCTTCGGATTTGCGGGCGATGATAGCCGCCTCTTCCTTGGCGTTTTCGATGATCAGCGCGGAACGTTTTTCCACGCCGTCCGAAATGTCCTGGGCAATGCTGTTGGCCTTGTCCAGCGCTTCGTATACTGCCGATTCGGTTGCCTTTTTATTCTCCAATTCGCCTTCCAGTTCCTTGACCCGAACTTCCAGCGCTTCTTTTTCCATCATAATGGACTTCAGATCCGCGATAATGATATCGAGGAACTGGTCCACGTCTTCTTCTCTGTAACCTCTGATTCCTTTTCCAAACTTCTTATCTTCGATCTCCTGCGGCGTGATCATAGTATTCTTTACCCTCCCAGTTTATTGGCTTATCTGAAAATCATAATGACGAGACTGCATAATGCTCTGTAAACTAATGACATCAACAGTAAAGCCACCACCGGGGAGAAATCTACCCGCATGCCCGCCTGGAATCTGGAAAGCAGCCGTCGACAGGGCCCCAGAATCGGTTCCGTGATATTGACCAATGCCATATACCAACGGGTCCCGTAGGGGTTCTGGACGAACCAGCTTCCGAATACTCGTATGAGGATCAAAGCCGTTAGAATATTATAGAACCACCGCAGAGCCAGCAGCAAAACTGTTGTCATCCTGAATACTCCTTTTTATCTTATCTGAATAAATTGGAATTGTTCAGTGTTTTGAATTCTTCGATATTGGATGCGATGTCCACATTGTCCGGTGCAAAAACAAAGATATTGTTTGCTACCTTCTGCACGCTGCCGTCCAGGGCATAGGTCGCACCGCTGACAAAGTCGAAGATCCGCTTTGCTACTTCGGTTTCCAGCTTTTCAAGGTTCATGATGATGGGCTTCTTGTTTCTCAGATTGTCCACGATCTTGGAACACTCGTCAAAAGCCTTCGGCTCATTTACGATGAGCTTCATGTGAGGTTTGTCCGGATTATCCACGATCCGGGAATCCTTCAGATTCTCTCTGGTGAAGCTAACCGGTCTTCTTTCTCTTTCCGGTTCTCTTTCTTCCATTACCGGTTCATCGTATTCATAATCATCCACATATTCATCGTAATCCCCGTCATCGATCCCAAAGAAATTCCCCAGCTTATCCTTAAAACTCATAATAAACCTCCGTTTTAGTTTTTAATTTATGGCATTGCCCGCGCTGTATCGGCGTTTTAGTAATTCCTTGCGCCGAAAATCGCTGTACCTACGCGGATCATCGTTGCCCCTTCTTCAATGGCGACTTCGTAATCCCCGGACATTCCCATGGACAGGATCTCCATATCCATGCGGTCGTCTTCCAGTTCCTTGTACGAGTCAAACAACGATTTCAGATGCCGGAAATAGGGCCGTACCGCTTCCGGATCATCCAGGAACGGCGGCACCGTCATCAATCCCCTGATCCGGAGGTTGTGGCAGTGGTCCCTCACTTCTTCGATGAGTTTCTTTCCGCCTTCCAGGTCCGTTCCGAATTTGGATTCTTCTCCGGCTTCATTGATCTCAATAAGCACCGGTGCAATGATACCGTGTTCTTTTGCTCTCCTGTCGATCTCTTCCGCCAGCTTCAGCTTGTCCACGGAATGGATCAGGGAGACTTTGTCGATAATGTATTTAACCTTGTTTGTCTGAAGATGTCCGATCATATGCCAGTTGACATCGCCATGGACGTGTTCGTACTTGTCCATGATCTCCTGGACCCTGTTTTCGCCGATGTCGGTGATGCCCCACTCAATTGCCTCATTGATTTCATCCGCCGTCCGGGTCTTCGTCACTGCGATCAGCAGGACGTCTTCTCTTTTGCGTCCGCTTCTTTCACAGGCTGCCCGGATCTTTTTTTCCAGTTCATCCAGATTGTCATGAATCCTGCTCAACTTCTTCGCCACCTTTATTCATACTCTTGCCATTCTTCAATACTTCATCGTACAGTTTGATGGTCTTGACCTGCTCCATCAGATCCCCCTTCATTTCATTGAACGTATCGGAGGAAACGATGGCGTTCTCGTCCACCAGCGTCAGGATCTTCACCCTGACGAATTTATAATCACCGTTGATTTGCTTGACGTAAACACCGGGGTTTCCGTCCACGGTCACTATACTGCTTTGCTTCACCTGCAGTCCGGTCTCATCCACTGCGACGACCTCTGCAGGCACCGTGCGTTTTTTGGCCATGTCCTTGTAATAATCGTAGGTCTTCAGCACGATCATATTGTCATCGCCCTGCGCATAGATGTTGACGATCCGGGCTCTGATCTCCAGTTCTTCGTCCAGAATCACATTCACAAAAGCGCCTTCCGTGTAATGCTTGGAATCCTCCGGACTCAGCCAGAAGATCATATACCATTCCTTTTCATCCACGATCTTGAACAGCGGGTCGCCCTTGGTCACCTCTTCTTTCTTCGTGCCCCTCGGCTCCAGGTCCATATCCTCCACCTCTTTTCGGGTGATGTTCTGGATATTGTCCCAGATGAAGTAGGTTTCGTACCCGTCCACGGAATAACTCAAAGTTCCGGGGGTATCCGCCGTGTAAGCCCGCCGGCCCACCTTCATCACTTCAGAGGGAGCACGGGCATGGACCCCTTCCTCCATGAGGTACTCGGGTTTGCCGCTTCGTTCTGCGTAGGTGACGGTCTCCGTCCGGACCATGCAGACATCCACCTTGTCCGAAACAAAAACATTATCGTAACGAGCCACATAAGTCGATTTCAGGACACCGCTGACCTTCGGTATGAAATAAGCGATGGAGAAGACAATCAAAACAGCCAGAAACCACAGACCACATCTGATCAACAGACGTTTTTGTTTAGCTTTTCTGTCTTTTTCCATTTGATTACTTCCCGTATTATTCCAAAACTACACATAAACACACTTTATCATATCATGTTTTATGTTAAATTACAATGAATTTCTTGTGATAAAATCGGGTTCTGCTTCATGTTTTCTTTTCCGGGACATCAATTCGCGCACTGCGTCACCGGCATTCCGGTTTTCGTTG
>JAFWFI010000201.1 GCA_017515705.1 Bacillota bacterium | reverse complement strand
CGGGGTGCTGCCGGTGGTCATGGCCATCGGGACCCTGGCGCTGGTTCTGGCCAACAATACGCCGATTTTCGACTGGCTGGGCAAGCCCTTCCTGCCCCTGCTGCAGCTGCTGCAGGTGCCGGAGGCGGCAGAGGCGTCGAAGACCATGATCGTAGGCTTCGTCGACATGTTCACGCCGTCCGTCATTGCGGCGGGCATCATTGCCAGCCCGATGACGAAGTTCATCATCGCCGTGTTCTCCGTGACTCAGCTGATCTACCTGGACGAAATCGGGGTGCTGATCATGGGCTCGAAGCTGCCGGTGCGGTTCGTGGACCTGTTCATCATTTTCCTGGAGCGGACGGTGATCTCGCTCCTGATTGTCTGTCCGTTGGCGCATTTGATTTTCGCCGGATAATACGCCCGGCCGAAAGAGGGAGATACTATGAAAATCAAAAAATGGATAGCCTGCATACTGTCCGTGGTGATGGTATTCACCATGGCGCCGGTGCCCGGGACGACCGTATGGGCGGCCGGTGAGAGCGGAGCACAGCCGGAACTGGCTTTGTATTCCCAGGGAACCCGGCTGGGGATCACCTATACGGGTGAGGAAGGTTCGGATGCGCTGGTATTCGTGGCGGAGTACAACGAACAGAACGCCATGACGTCCGTGCAGTCGAAGACCTGCCGGAGCGGGGCGCCGGAACGCTTTACTTTTGAACATCCGGAAGGCCGGCATTACAAAGCCTTTGCCCTGGATCCGGATACCCGGGCGCCTCTTTGCCGGGCGGCGGAGGAAGTGGAACTGTTTTCCGGAACCGTCGAAGTACCGTTTATCTCCGGCAATACGGCGGAAGCCACCAGTCTGGCGGTGAGGCAGTACATGGAGGCACGGATCCTGCTGGAAGACGCCCTGACCATCGACCCGGATGAAATCTTTGCGATTCAGGATGACGAGGAGCGGGAAGAGGCTTTAGCAGACGCCATGGCAACACTGGACCGGGTCATGGATGCGTATGACAGGGTTTCGGATACGGGCGCGGTGCTCTACGCCGTGACGGAATCGGAAGTCGAGGAAGGGGAGCAGGAAGCGCTTTCCCTGATGGCGGAAAAAGTCCGGGCACAGTTGATGGGCGAGGAAGAGGAAGCCCGCCACTGGGCGGAGGAACTGACGAAGAAATACGACTCCGTCGAAGGAAATAAAAAGCTGAAAGATCTGGCGAGTATGCTGGGATGCGATGCGCGGGAGGCCTATGAGCAGCTGGTGATCGCCCAGCAGATTCTGAAGAACGGTTACGATGCCGATGTGCAGTCTGCCAACAGATGGATCAAGGGGCTCACCGTCGTCAAGACCGGTGCGAAGGTCGGCCTGTTCGTCGGCGCCTGCGTTGCCACCGGCGGCATGGCGACGGCTGTGGAAGCCACCGGGCTGCTGGTGGGCGCGACAGACGTGTCCATTGAAGTTGCCAAGACCAGTGCGGTCCTGATTGCGGGAGATGAGAGCAATGCGGTGAAACGGTTTGAGGAAACCACCAAACCCCTTTCCACGGCCTGCTACATCTATTCCCTGCTGACTTTTGATATCAACCAGGCCAATCCCGGGGAAATCATCGCTTTCTTCGGAGACTATTATGAAAATGCGAAGGATAACCTGAATACCATCTGGGATGAACTCAAGGATTTCAAACTCAGCGAAGACGGAACAAAGCTGACTGCGGAAGCGGAGCAGACATTCATCCCGGAAGAGGTGGAAGAGCAGTTCCGGGCCATGCAGGAAGAAATCGAAGCCAACGATGGGATTCAGCCGCCGCCCTCCAAAGAGGAGATCGAGAGCTCCAAAGAGCGGATCGAAGAAGACCGGGAAGAGCTGACGGATGATAAACTGGAAGAGAAACTGGAAGATATCCTTAGAGAAGAGAACGTCCTGAAGGAAAATGAAACGCTGGAGAATTTCGTATCGAAGGATGAGAATAAGGATTACGCAGAGGCTGTAAAGGATACCATGAACGAAACCGAAGACGATAACAATGATGACGATCCTCCTCCGCCGAAATATCCCATTTTCCATGATGACGGGCCGGGGCAGACCCACCGGAATGTATACTGGAAGGACGAGCATAACAATTATGTGGGCCTGTATGAGCACTACTACGAGGACGTGCTGGAGGCGCAGAGATATTATGACGAGGACGGAAAGATAGTGTGGTCCGCCAACTATAGTGTGGAGACCGGAACAATAAAAGAGCCGGGACAGATCATCCAGCGGAGCACCTATACCAACGGTTACGAGATAGACTCCATCCGGACCGATACCCATTATTTCTATACAGAACCCGCTACCTATACCTATCCCCCGGACTACGCCATCGGACAAGTCCGCTATACCGAGCAAAAGATATTCAAGCTCGTGAATGACGAGGAAACAGGGGATGAATACACGACGGATTTGCAGTACTACGGAGTCCCCCATTGTAAGTACGACTATGATGACGGAAGCGTATTTCTGGCGGAGAGGAACACCGGAGAAGGGATCTACTGGAAGAAGAAGGAAGAGTTTGACCACAACGGAAAGCTGAGCCTTGAGGTTGCCGACAACGGAGACGGGACCATCACCCAAACGGATTACTATACCAGCAACCCCGGAGGATACTGGCGCTTTGACCCCACAGACCACAAAAAGCACCTTTTTATCTATACATATCACCCCGGGTATTACGGCTACCTGGATGAGAGCCCCGGTTATGAGGAAAAAATCCGGGAGGAGGAATGGGCGTATGGTTCCCGAGAGGTCGATCATGTCTATGAAACCGATGAGGAAGGCAATACGCATCTTGTTCGCTATACAAGGCAGTATGGTTATGAACACAGACTCGTATACCCCGCCGGGCAGCTTCTTGATTTTGAAGTGGTCACCAGCGAAGTCATATACTTGTAAGTCATCGCCTTTCCCACATGACTTTGGGGGGAAATGTGATACAATAAATAATAATATTCAATGATTAATACACTTTATGGGGGCGTGAAACCATGGCACAATTTTGCGAATACTGCGGCACACCGCTGCACATGACGGACAATTTTTGCCCCGGATGTGGGCGAGCCGTCAATAACAAAGAGGATAAACATTCGGGCGGAAGCGGAGCGGCAGGAGCCGCCGGCGCAGCTGCAGCCGGTGCGGCTTCGGAAAAGACCGGCTATCAGTCTGCCGGCGGACAGAAGGACTGGGACGCTTTTCGCAGCACGAAAAAAGAACCAAACCCTGCACAGGCCTATTACGAGCCGGAAGTCGGCCGGGAAATGGGCGTTGGGAACTGG
>JAFWFI010000200.1 GCA_017515705.1 Bacillota bacterium | reverse complement strand
GGCGGACCGGACCTGGATATCATCATTGAGCTCCACGCCCTGACGGATGCCAATACGTCCATCCAACTGGGGAAGGAACTGGAGCAGTTCAACTGCTTCTACTATGAAGAACCCACTTCGCCCATGAATCCCGAACTGTTCCGGGAAATCGCGGCGAAGGTGAACATCCCGGTAGCGACCGGGGAAAGAGTATACAGCCGCTGGGGCTACCGGCCTTTCCTGGAAGCCCGGTCCATCCAGCTGATCCAGCCGGACCTGTGCAATACCGGCGGCATCACGGAAGGAAAGAAGATCTGCGATATGGCCCATGTGTACGACATCGGGGTGCAGGGACATTGCTGCGGTTCTCCGATTTCCACTGCGGCCACGCTGCAGCTGGAGGCGGTGATCCCGAACTTCGTGATCCATGAACTCCACTCCAGCGCATTGCTGCCGGAGAACATTGCCACCTGCAAGTACGACTACAAGCCGGTGAACGGCTATTACGAAGTGCCGGATCGTCCGGGGATCGGTCAGGAACTGACGGAAGAAGCCATCGCCAACAGCGATATCGAGACCATCCGGTAATATATTAAGGAAGAGAGAAAGGAAGGAAGAATGACGGAGCGGGAAGTTTCCCGGCAAATCGTGGGAATCTCGGCAGCGATCCACTTTCTGGTGGATCTGGCCTGCATTTTTCTGGCCACCGCATTTCTGATCCCCCTCTGCGGGGACCGGATGGACTGGGTCTGGGTCGTGATGCTGTACAATATGTTCGCATTCGCTTTCCAGCTGCCCATCGGCGCCCTGGGGGACCGGGCCGGCGTTTCCTGGAAACTGGCGGCGGCGGGCTGCCTGATCATTGCGGGAGCTTACGGGATCGCCTGGGCAGGAATCTCGGCATCACCCGGGCATGTGCTGCCCGCGGTCATCGCCGTAGTCGCCGGCATCGGGAATTCCTGCTTCCACGTGGGCTGCGGCATCGCCGTGCTGAAACGGAGCAGGGGCAGAGCGGCTCTGCCGGGGATTTATGTCTCCACCGGGGCTTTCGGAGTCTATCTGGCTCCGATCCTGGCTTCCCGTTTCGGACCGTTTGCTTTGGGAGCGGCTGCCGGCATTCTGGTGATGCTGGGTTGTGCCTTCAGCCTGGCTCGGTCGGGGAAAACCCTTCAGAACGGGAAAGTCCCACCGGAAGAGGAGCGGGAACCGGCGCACCGCAGCGGTGCAAGCCCTTCGGCAGCGCTGATGCTGACCGCTGCATCGGGTCTTCTGATCACGGTGCTGCTGCGGTCCTACGCGGGAACCATCATGGCCTTCTCCTGGAAGAGTGTGCCGCTTTTGGCATTGCTGTTCACGCTGGGCATCGTTTTGGGCAAGATGCTGGGGGGCGTGATCGGCGACCGGATCGGCTGGATGAAAACCGCCATGGTCAGCCTGCTGGCGGCGGCAGTCCTGTTTGCGGCGGCTTTGGAGCATCCTGCGGCGGGAATCGCGGCGGTCTTCCTGTTCAATATGACCATGCCCATCACCCTGACGGCCCTGGCGGATCTGATGAAGGACCGGCCAGGAACGGCTTTCGGAATGACGACGCTGATGCTGTTCCTGGGGACCGTGCCGTCGTTGTTTGCAGCCGCCGGGATCGCGGGAAAAGGGACGCCGGACCAGCTGCCGGTGGTGGTGCTATTGTCCGCTGTGGGGATCGCTGCGGGATTATGGGCCCGGAACAGGTTCTTTTGCCGGCAAAATGAACGGTCGGCAGGGCTTTTGGAACCGGAGCAGGAGGAAGAAGGATGAATCTGATTCGGGTCTTTATCCTGTCTTTTCTGGTGACGGCGGTCACGGAATGCACTCTGGCGTATTTGCTGGGACTCAGAACACGGAGTAATCAGTCCCTGGTCCTTCTGGTGAATCTGCTGACCAATCCGGCGGTGGTCTATCTGAGCCTGCTGTCGGCATGGTTCCTGGCACCGGGAGGAGGACGCGCCGTGCTGACGCTGCTGGAAGCGGCTGCTGTTGCGGTAGAAGCTTTAATATACGCAAAAATGCTGGATTGGGAGGCATTGCCCGGCGGTACCGCAGCGGGTGCACTGGCCCGGGGAAGGCCGTTTGTTGCAGCGCTGTTGCTGTCTCTTCTCCTGAATGCCGCTTCCTACGGCATGGGGGAACTGATCGAGATATTGATTCGGCAGATATAAGCCGGAGGAGATAAAATGAGATTGAACGGAGGTACGATCATGAATTCGTTGTTAAGAAGAAAAAGAGTATCGATTATGATGCTGGGGATCCTTGCGGCGGCGCTGCTGACAGTGCTGATGCCGGTGCAGGTCTACGGAGACGCAGCCGTGGAGGACTTCTGGAACACAGCGTACAGCGTGGATTACGACGTGACGGTCGCGGCTCCCGACGGCGGTGTGAATATTCGCTACGGACCCGGAACAGATTATGAAAAAGTGCAGAGCGGCATGATCCCCAACGGGACGGTACTCCATATCGAGACCGTGGCTAAGGCCGATAACGGAAAGGATTGGGGACAGACTCAGTACGGTGGAAACTGGGGATGGGTCTTCCTGGGCCAGACCAAGAAAGTGAATGCATCCCAGCCGGCAAACAACAACACGGTCGCGCCGTCCAAGCCGGTCCCTGCGGACTATAACGTGGAAGTCAGTGCGCCGGACGGTGGCGTGAATATCCGCTCGGGTCCGGGGGCTTCCTACGAAAAACTCCAGGGCAAGCTGATTCCCAACGGAACAGTACTGCATATTTCCGAGAACGCCAAGGCGGACAACGGCAAGGACTGGGGCTACACCACTTACAACGGACTGAAGGGCTGGGTCTTCCTGGGCCAGACCAAGACGACTTCCGCCGCACCGGCAGCTTCTCAGACGCAGCCGGCACAGGAACCGGCGGCAGTGGACGAACCTGCCTCGGTGGAAGAACCGCAGGCAGACGTGGAACCGGATGTTGATGAACAGCCGGATTCCGATGCACTGGTGGAAGAAGACAGCCCGGGGAAATCCCTGAACACCTCCATGTTCACCATGGCCATCATCGCACTGGTGATCCTGGCCATCATCGTGGCAGTGGTGCTGCTTCTGGCAAGGCGTAACCGATAAAAGAGCAAATGGGGACGGTAGGGCACCGTCCCCGTTTTTTCGAAATTCTTCAAACTGGACATTGATTTTTGAAAAGAAGTCTGTTACAATACCATTTGTACGTAAACCGTGCACCCGTAGCTCAGCTGGATAGAGCGTCAGACTCCGACTCTGAAGGCCACAGGTTCGACTCCTGCCGGGTGTACCAAGAGAAAACTGCTGAAAAACGTTGAAATTTCAATGATTTTCAGCAGTTTTTATTTT
>JAFWFI010000199.1 GCA_017515705.1 Bacillota bacterium | reverse complement strand
TTCCAATACCATCACACTGGACGGTGAACGGTACATCCTGGGATGGAACCGCCTGGCCAGAAGAGTACAGGCCCACGGAGCCCTGCTGATCGCGCAGCTGTACCACGCCGGAAACGGTGCATGGGCGGGCGCCACCCACGGCCTGGAACCCATCGACGTCAACACGCTGAGCCTGGAAGACATCGAGATGCTGAAGAATAAATGGATCGAATCCGCGGTGTACGCACAGATGGCGGGAATCGACGGCGTGGAGATCCACGCAGCCACCGGTTATCTCCTGTCCCAGTTCATCAACCCGGCTGTCAACCGGCGGACGGATGAATACGGCGGGAGTCTGGAAAACCGGGCAAGACTGGCGATCGAGGTCATCAAGGGCGTCCGCGCGGCGGTGGGTCCGAAATTCATCGTCGGCGCCAGAATGGCCGTTCACAAATGGGACAGCGACAACCTGTCGGATGAAGAAAGCGTTCAGATCGCCAAATGGTACGTGGAAGCCGGCGTGGATTACCTGAACACCAACGCAGGCTTCACCCCGAAGCCCAGCGTGATCTATGAGACCGGCCGTTACGAAGAAGGCTACCGGCTGGACATCCCCGCAAAGATCAAAGCGGAAGTGGATATTCCGATCATCTCCGTCGGCATGCTGAAAGATCCGGAAATGTGTGACAAGAAGATCGAAGAGGGTGTGCTGGATTATGCAGCCCTGGGCAGAGCCCTGATCGCAGATCCCTTCTGGCCGGAAAAAGCCCGTCAGAACAGAGCCTGTGACATCCGCAACTGCCTGTCCTGCCTGGACGGATGCCTGGAGAATGTATTCGTAGACCTGCCGATCCGCTGCGCAGTCAACCCGGAAGTCGGTTTCGAATTCGAACGGAACCAGTATCCGCTGCCCAGAAAGGAAAAGACTGTTCTGGTCATCGGCGGCGGCGTAGCCGGCATGCAGGCGGCCGTTACAGCGAAGAAAA
Organism: Bacillota bacterium; assembly: GCA_017515705.1. Classification (GTDB taxonomy): domain Bacteria; phylum Bacillota; class Clostridia; order Peptostreptococcales; family Anaerovoracaceae; genus RUG14258. The sequence continues at coordinate 4,285 of JAFWFI010000199.1, read as the reverse complement.
GAGGCCACAAGGTCATTCTGGTCGAAAAGAGCGATAAACTCGGCGGACAGCTGAATCTGGCCGGCATCCCGCCCTATAAGCAGTACATCCTGAAGTACAGAGACTGGTTTGTGGGCGAACTGGACAGAAAAGGCGTGGACGTGGTTTATAACTGCACCGTGGACAAGGAATTCCTGGACGAGATTCAGCCAGATGAAATCATCGTGGCAGCCGGATCCAGACCTTGGACACCGCCCATCGAAGGCATCGAAAACGCCGTGCAGGCATGGGATGTATTGGGCAATCCCGACAACGTTCCGGAGAACAAAAAAGTCGTCATCATCGGCGGCGGCATCGTCGGCTGCGAAACGGCCAGCTACCTCTCCGGCAAGGGCAATGACATCACGATCCTGGAGATGCTCCCGTCCCTGGCCAACGGTCTGGACCGGTTCAACAAGCAGGATATGTTCGAAGACTTCGAAAAGGAAGGCGTAAAGACCGAAGCATCCGTCAAAATCAATAAGGTCACGGAAAAAGCCGTGGAAACCGAAGGCGGCAGCTACGAATACGACGTACTGATCGTAGCCACCGGACAGCGGCCTGCAGGTGCTGAACTGATCAGCCTGCTGGACGAAGAGGATTACAACTATAAGCTGGTCGGCGACGCGGAAAAGACCGGCAAGATTATTTCCGCCAACGTCAGCGGCTACATGGCAGCACTGAACATCTAAATCAGTAATAAGGAGAGTGTTATTATGAGAAAGCTGAAAATCACCGTATTGAAAAAAGAATTCGACGAAGAACTCTGCAAAGAGTATGCGGATCCCGCCATTGAGATCTGCCCGGTCCACGAAGTCGGCCAGGTCATGTACGTGGTGGACGGCAAGAAGCCGGACGAGATGTGCGGCGGCGCCTGGGGCTCCTTTGAAAAGTACATCTTCGCACTGGCCCACGGGCTGGATGAATTCGCCTTCCCGGGATGGCTGGGAAAGAAAAAGGTATGCATCAATACCTGCAACGACGGGCTGCGCCCGGTAACATTCAAAATCGAGGTCTGCGAAGAGGAGTAATCTTCACTGCCTTGGTATATAAAACAATTAATAATTGAAACCTAAAACCATTTTCAAGGAGGAACAACCATGTATAAGATTATTTCTACCGATAAAGCACCGCTGCCTCAGGCTTCTTATTCTCAGGGCGTCGTCGCCGGTGACTTCTATTTCTCGCCTGGCCTGATCGCTATCGATCCGGTCACACAGGAACTGAAATTCGGATCCATTGAAGAAGAAATCACCACCATCATGACAAACCTGGGCGCCTACCTGGAAGCAGCAGGCTCCGGTTATGACAAGCTGGTAAAGGCCAACATCACGCTGACGGATCTGAAGGATTCCCCGGTTGTCGATAAAGTCTATGCGGAATTCATCAAGGAAAACCGTCCCGGCAGAATGATCGTGGAAGTGCCGAAGATGGCCGGCGGCGCACACGTTTGCCTGGAAGTTGTAGCATATTGCGGAGAATAATAAAGTGAAAGACATGATAGCATTCAGCGATTTTTTAAAACTGGATATCCGGGTGGGCACCATCCTGGAAGCCGAGGAGTTTGAAAAAGCAAAGAACCCGGCTTATAAACTGAAAATCGATTTCGGCGACGAAATCGGCGTGAAGAAGTCTTCCGCCCAGATCACCGATTATTACATGCCCCAGTGCCTGGTAGGCAAGCAGATCCTGGCGGTTGTCAACTTCGAGCCCAAACAAATCGCGGATTTCATGTCGGAAGTGCTGGTGCTGGGCACCTACAGTGAAGACGGGGTCGTCCTGATCACGCCGGATATGGCCGTACAGAACGGAGACCGTCTCGGATAAACGAAAATCGAAAGCTTCCGCGGTATTGCTGCCGCGGAAGTTTTTTATTTATATATAGCCGTAATTCTTTGCATGCAGAGGCAAAGTATGATACTATGATTGTCAATAAGAGATTATTGAAACGATAAGAGAGATCGGAGGTCAGACATTGAAGAAAATCATCGAACTGAAAACCATTGAAGCCCATACCTGCGGCGAACCTGCCCGGATCATCGTGGAAGGCATGCCCCAGATCAAGGGCAATACAATGCTGGAAAAACAGCAATATATGAAAGAAAACCTGGATCAGTTCCGGACGGCCATTACCGCCGAGCCACGGGGACACCGGGACATGTTCAGTGCTGTAATTACCGACCCCTGCAGTCAGGAAGCGGACTTCGGCGCCATCTTTTTCAGCAGCGGATTCTATGAAAACATGAGCGTCCATGCGATGATCTGCATCTGCACGGCTGCCGTAAATGAACGCTGGCTCAACGTGAAGGAACCGGAGACCGTCATCAAAGTCGACACCTGTTCCGGCATGATCACCGTACACGTCGAAGTTTCCGGCGGAAGAGCCGGCAAGGTGACCATGAGAAACGTTCCGGCCTTTATTTACAGCGAAAACCAGGTGGTCCACACGGACGCATTCGGAGATATCACGGGCGATGTGATCTACGGCGGCGCCTCCCTGTTCCAGATCGATGCGGACAAGCTGGGACTGCCCATCGATCCGGAGCATTCGGAAGACCTGATCGACATTGCCATGGACGTGCTTGGTCATAAAGACGAACTGGAATTCCGTCATCCGGAACTGCCCATTGACACCGTGGACTACATCCTGTTCCATTCGGCGAATACCAAGTCGCCGGATTCCGTCGGCATCAACTGCATCATGCTGGGCGAACGCCAGCTGGACCGTTCTCCTTCCGGCACAACCGGCCGGACCGGATACCTGTATCTGAAAGGCAAGATCGGTTTGAATGAAACCACCATCCATGAAAACCTTCTCGGCATGACTTACACCGGAACTGCGGTGGAGGAGACCACCGTAGGCGATTTCCCGGCGGTGGTCGTGGAGATTTCCGGCAGAGCCTATATCACCGGGCGCTGCGATTTCATCATCGATGAAGACGACCCCATGGGGTACGGTTTCCGTTTGAAATAAAGGTTATAATACAGATCAAAAGGAGAAATAATCATGGCTATCCAGAAAATATTCATCGTCGGTGCCGGCTTCATGGGCACCGGTATTGCGGAAAACGCTGCTACCAACGGCATTGAAGTCGTCACTTATGATATTATCGAGCCCGTGCTGGAAAGAAGCAAACGGATCATCGATAAAAACCTGACCAGAAAAGTAACCAAAGGCAGGATGACCGAAGCGGACAAAGAGGAAATCATCGGCCGGATCACCTGGTCCTCCAAGATCGGTGACTGCGCGGATGCGGACATCATCATCGAAGCCGTATCGGAAAACAAGGAACTGAAGGGGAAGATCATCAAGGAAATCGAAGAGATCGCACCGGACAACGCCATCATCGCTTCCAACACGTCCTCCATCTCCATTTCCTACCTGAGCGGCCTGCTGAAAGATCCCTCCCGGATGATCGGCATGCACTTTTTCTCACCGGTACCCGCGATACCTCTGATGGAAATCGTCCGGGGTCTTCAGACCGGCGTACGGGCCAAGAAACTGGCTATCGAGCTGGCGGAAACCATGGGTAAAAAGTACATCCAGTCCCGTGACGAACCGGGCTTCCTGATCAACCGGATGCTGCTGCCGATGCTGAACGAAGCCTGCGTCCTGGTAGAGCGCCACGTCGGTACCATTGAAGAAATCGACCACGGCATGAAACTGGGTTTGAATCATCCCATGGGACCCCTGGAGCTGATGGACATGATCGGCATCGACATCGAGCTTTCCGTAATGAACGTGCTGCATGAAGAAATCGGGGACTCCAAGTACCGTCCCGCACAGCTGATCCGCCGTATGGTGGATGCGGGATACCTGGGAAGAAAAACCGGCATCGGATTCTATATCTATGATGAAGATGGCAAGAAAATCCAGCCCAATACTTTTATTCTAAAATAATAAAATATTACAGAATTGTTACAAAGCCCGGAGCGGCGGGGGAGAGCCCAAAATCGCTCCGGGTCCTTTTATCAACCATAATTATATTATGTAAACAAATAGAGTGAGCCGATGATTTTTTCACAAAAAAATTGTCGCCGCAGTCAACAAAAGAAAAATCAAAAACAAAAGTTCTTAAATGTGAATGGTAAAAAGATCTGAAAGTCATTAAACCGTAAAACCATAATTACCGGAAATATTGGATCCATGTGAAGCATTTCGAAATCAGTTAAAAACGCCTGTAATGAAGAAATAACGTTCAGGTCGTAAAAAGCCCTCAGAAATTGTAAGAAGAGTAATCGACCAGGATTACCAAAAGATAAATAT
>JAFWFI010000198.1 GCA_017515705.1 Bacillota bacterium | reverse complement strand
TTGATCACGATCCGGGCGGAAATCTCGAACGTTTCCCCGCCGGAGGAACGTGTTTTTATCACGGTGCCCTCTTCGTCTTTCGACAGGGCTGTCACTTCATGTCCGAACAAAAAACAAGCGCCCCGGACTGCGGCATCCTCCGCAAGCGCCAGGGTATATTCAAAAGGATCGAAGACCGCCGTCTGCCCGGACCAGAGGGCATATTTGCCCCTGATCGCCGGTTCAAGCGTTTGGAGTTCTTCTTCGGTCAGGATTTGGAGATCCGGGATTTCGTTCCTCTCACCCTGCTTTTTGAGCCTTCTGAGGGCATCCAGATCTTTTTCGGTGCTTCCGACAACCAGTTTCCCGGTTTTCCGGTAGCCGATCCCCAGATTTTCCGCCAGTTTTTCAAAGCCCTCGCTGCCTTCCCGGCAGAGAGCCGCTTTCAGGGAACCCGGCTCGTTGTTGAAGCCCGTATGGACCACCCCGCTGTTTCGCCCGCTGTTGCCGAAGGCAGCATCCGCCTCTTTCTCGATTACGGCGGTCCGGGCTCCTCGTCCGGCGAGTTCGCGCGCTGCGGCGCATCCTACGGCGCCGGCGCCGATGATCACGGCATCGAATGACTGTCTCATATCACCAGGCCTCCGTTCGGGCTGATCACCTGACCGGTCAGGAAACCCGCGGCGTCCGAAGCCAGGAAGGCCACCGTTTCCGCGATCTCCTCCGGCGATGCCAGCCGCCCCAGGGGGGTCTCCTCCTTGAGCAGTTCCACCGCTTCTTCCGGCAGTTCTTTCATCATATCTGTTTCCGTCGCCCCGGGAGCCACGCAGTTCACCGTGATGTCCGCAGGCGCCAGTTCCTTTGCCAGGGACTTGGTGAAGCCGATCACCGCTGCTTTTGAAGCCGAATAAACGGATTCGCAGGAAGCGCCGCAGATCCCCCACATGGAGGAAATGTTGATAATCCGGCCGGACCGCTTCCAGTACATGGCCTTCGCCGCTTCCCGGCAGGCGTGGAAGGTGCCCTTGACGTTTATGTCGAAGACCCGGTCCCACTCGGCATCCGTCACGTCCTGGATCATGGCGTAATGGGAAACGCCGGCATTGTTCACCAGAACGTCGATGCCGGATTTTTCAGCGATGCGGGAAATCATTTCACCCACGGCTTCTCCGTCGGTGACGTCGCAGCACACCGCTTCCGCTTCCAGCCCTTCCCGGCAGAGCCTGTCCGCCAGTTCCTTCGCCCGGGCTTCGCTGTGATGGTAGTTGATATAGACATGGTAGCCGCTTCGGGCCAGCTTTTCGCTGACCGCCGCGCCGATCCCCCGGCCGCCGCCGGTGACCAGTGCCGTCTTTTTCATAACAAGCCCCTTCTTTCCGTTTTAGAGTCTGTTCAGGGTCACGAATTTTTCCCCGATGCTGTCCCGGATGTATTTCCGGACCGTTTCCAGTTCCCGGTCTTCCATGCTGTCTTTTACAGCGATGGTCCGCTGCTGCGGTGAGTATTCTATGATCAGCAGCGTTTTGGTTTCGATGATCCGGTTCAGTTCATGGTACGGCGTCCAGTCGTATGCGTCTTCACTTTCGCTCTTGAAGCCCACCCTCGTTTCGGCGAAGGCGAAATCCTGGGCCTGGTGGAAGGCACCGCTCCGGTTCCGTCGGTAGATCTGGGGAGCCTTGAAGCCCACCCGCATTCTCGGGAACCACAAAAGCACCACCAGGCAGATCACCGTGACCACCACGAACATGCCGATGTGATCCTGTGAAAAAAAGCCGGTAACGGCGCCGATGACCACGGCCAGCAGCGCCCGGAGCTTGATGTAATAGGGTTTGCCGTAGAACTGATCGAACAGCAGATAGTTTTTTAAATTCTTTTCCGTCATTTTGGAACGGACTTTGATCGTTTCCATAATGCTCTCCTTCTCTGTGAGATGGCTCCATTGTAACACAAAACCGCAGCATTCCGCTACGGTTTTGGTCAGATTCGTTTCCCTTTATCGATTCAGTCCCTGCAGATGCTGAAATAACTCTTTGCCGGTGAACGGACCAGCACCCCTGCGGCCGCCGTGGCCAGCGCCGCACCGACGGCGAACTGGATCAGATTGGCGGGGATTTCGACCAAAGGCACGGTCAGGCTTCCGTACAGAAAAGTTTCTGCCAGGTAATAACAGCCCGCCATGCACAGGGCGCTCAGGATCAGCCACAGAATCCCGGAGGCATGGCTTTTTCCTGCATAACTCCTGGCAGCCCGGTACATAATGATCCCCATCAGAAGCTTGGCGATCAGGGTCACCGGCGCAAAGACAGCATATCCGCCCAGCAGATCCGCCATCGCCTGCCCCAGCGCACCGGCGAAAGCGCCCTTGTACCGGCCGATCATCCATGTGGACAGGATCACCAGCGCATCTCCGGGATGGATGTATCCCTGGGTGGCGGGCATCGGTATCCGCACTGCGAGGGTTGCCACCATCGCCAGGGCAGCGAAGACAGCCATAAAAGTCAGTTCACGTGTCTTTTCGTTTCGCATACAGTCACTTCCCTTCCATTCCACTCGATTTCTTATTCCTTGACCATCATAGCAAATAACTGTATACTTATAAATAATCAGTTTGGTATTTTTATTTAAGTACAGATGAAAGGACGCCCATGAACACCTTTACTCCGGTTCTGGATATGGACAGCGGAAAGGCGCTGTACCTGCAGTTATATGAATACATCCGCCGGGAGATTTCCTCCGGCCGTTTGCCGAAGGGAACCCGGCTGCCCTCTTTGAGAGGCCTTGCAGCCTCCCTGAAAATCAGTATCACCACCGTCAGCCTGGCCTATAGCCAGCTGCTGGTGGAAGGCTATATCGCCAGCCGGGAGAAGTCCGGCTACTTTGTGGACATTACCGGTGAGAAGATTCCTTCCGCGGCCTACTCCGCCCCGGTAATCAGCAGCGTGGAACAGCGGGAAAAACAGGAGGTTCCACGGTATACGGACCCGGCGCTCTTCGATTTCGTGAAATGGAAGAAATGCCTCAACTTTGTGTTCAACGAACACGCCGAACTGCTGACGATGGAGGCGAATCCCCAGGGGGAGGAAGCCCTGCGGATCCAGATCTGCCGATATCTGTACATGACCCGGGGCGTGGTCTGCACGCCGGAACAGGTGGTCATTGCCGCCGGCACCCAGGCCATTACCGGCATCGCCTGCGGGATATTGCTGGAAATGGGGATGAAGACCGCGGTCTATGAGGACCCGGGTTACCTGCCGGCGGTCAGCGTCCTGAAGGAACGGGGATTTGGCCTGAAACCGGTGAGCATCACGGAAAACGGCGCATCCATCGAGGAGATCCGGGCCGCAGACCCGGACGTGATCTGCGTCTCCCCTTCCATCCAGTTCCCCCTGGGAACGGTCATGCCCGCAGGACGGCGAAATGAACTGATCCGCTATGCAATGGGAGGGAACAAAATCATCATTGAGGACGACTATGCCAGCGAACTGCGGTATTTCGGCCGGCCGGTCCCGCCGATGAAAAGCCTGTCGGAACAGGCGCCGGTGCTGTACCTCGGCTCCTTCTCTTCTCTTCTTTTCCCGTCCCTGAGGATCAGTTACATGGTCCTGCCCGGGGTGATGCTGCCCTACCTGGGGAGAATCATGGACTACCATACCCAGACCTGTTCCAAGACCGAGCAGCTGGCGCTGGCAGCCTATATCGAGAAAGGCCTGCTCCAGACCCACGTAAAAAAACTGCGGAGCCTCTATGCCCAGAAAGTGAACCGGGTCTGCAGCCTGATACCGGAGATCTTCGGCGATGCCGTCGGAGTCCGCAGCCGGGAATCCGGGCTGAACATCCTGCTGGAGATCGAACGGAAGGCCGATGCGGAAGTCCTTTGCCGCAAGGCGCAGGAAACCGGCATCCGGATGGTGCCCCTTTCCCGGTACCGGACGCGAAAAAAAGACGAGGATCATCCGACCCTCATCTTCTATTATTCCGATATTCCGTTGGATGCCCTTCCGGAGGCCCTGAAAAGGCTGTCCGAAGCCTGGGCGCTTTGATTACAGGTAATCCGCCACGATCGGCTCCGTAATGTCCACGCTCCCCATCAGGGACGTGGCATTTTTTCCGTCTACGGTGAATTTCACCGCGTCGATTTCCGTGAAGGAATCACACAGGGTGTAGACGATCTGGTCCACCAGAAGCATTTCGTCCAAATCGCCGCCTGTCAGCCCTTCCGATGCAAAATCCACGTAAGCGATGCCGTCATCCACGGTCACGCTGTTGACCTTATAGTTTTCCCGAAGCATGGTGTAATACTTTTCCGCCTGGTCTTCCGGGATTGGGTTCAGCGCCCGCAGGGTCTGCACCGTCGCCATATAGATGGTGTTGTAACTTCCCCGGTCCACCGTGCCGGCGATGGGCGGCATCAATTCCCCATTGACGGGATCGTTTCCGTCAAATACATAAGCTGCGCTGATGTAGTACAGCTGTACGTCGGCTTTGTCGATCTGTGCTTCCGCCGAGGGATCGTCCGGGGTCTCCTCTCCGGTCGCCACGGTCTCCTGCTGCTCCGCCTGGGGCTGGTCCGATCCGGCCTGCTGGGCATCTTCCCCGCCGTCGCTGCCGGTGAATGCGCATCCGGCGATCCACAAACCCGTTGCCAGTACCAGAAGCATTATCAGTAAATTCTTTTTCATTACAATTCCCACTCCTTTCGAATTATCATTATCATATAACGGATTTTGAACACCGTAAAGAGGTTTTCCGATTTGACATAAAATAGTAATATTTAGGACGGTGAACTGTCTTTTGTCGGGATCTTCTCCGTAAAGACGTTGACTTCCAGCGCCTTCTTTTCATCCGCCCGGAGAACCCGCACCTTCAGCAGCGTATCTCCGCTGGCATATACGAAGCGGTCCCCGGCCCTGGGAATCGCGCCCAGCTGTTCCAGCACCCATCCGTTGACGGTGGTCACGTCCATGTCTTCGTCCAGGTCCAGCGTTTCGAAGAATTCGTGGATCTGGGCGGTGCACAGCACGTTCCAGCTTCCGTCGGACAGACGTATGAAATCCTGGAGGTCCACCGTGTCGTGTTCGTCGTAAATTTCACCCACCAGTTCCTCAATGATGTCTTCCATGGTCAGCAGCCCTTCCGTGCCGCCGTATTCATCCACGATGATGGCGATGTGGGTCTTGATCTCCTGCATCTTTTTCAGAAGCTGGGAGATCTTCATGGTCCCCGGCGCAAAGGCGGCGGGTTTGACGTAAGACAGGATCTCCCGGTCCGTGCCGTTGATGTAATTGTGGAAATCCTTCTGGTTCAGGACGCCAATGACGTTGTCCAGCCCTTCTTCATAGACCGGCACACGGGAAAACCCGGTGCTGCGGAACAGTTCGGCGATCTCTTCCTTGGAGGTATCCGTGCTGACGGCCACGATGTCCACTCTCGGCGTCAGGATGTCGCCCGCCTCCAGGTCGCTGAATTCGATGGCATTCTGGATCAGTTCCGACCGTTCCTCGTCGATAAAACCGTCCGTTTCCGCTTCTTCCACGATGGTCAGGAGTTCCTGGTCGCTGATGCCCTTGTTGGGCACGATCCGGAACAGGCGGGTCAGCATGCGCTGCCAGTGGGTGAAGAAGAAGTTCAGCGGAGCCAGGATCACCAGGAAGATCCGCAGGATCGGCGCGGAGAACAGTGCAAACCGTTCCGGCGCCTGCTTGGCGATGCTCTTGGGGGAAATTTCCCCGAAGATCAGGACGATGATGGTCATCACGATGGTGGACCAGGTCGCCCCGATGTTGCCGCAGAGCTTGATGAAAAAGACGGTGGCGATGGCCGTCATGGCGATGTTGACGATGTTGTTGCCGATCAGGATCGTGGACAGGACCTTGTCATACTGGTCTTCCAGTTTCAGCACCAGCCGGGTCCGCCGGCTCTGGGGCATATTTTTGATCTTGATCCGGTTCAGGGATGTGAACGCCGTTTCGGTGGCGCTGAAGTAGCCGGAAAACAGCACCAGTATAAAGATGACGGCGATGTATACAATGGATTCTTTCAAAGCGTTTTGCCTCCGTGTCCTCGGTGATATTCATAAGAATAATATATCAAAAAAGTTGGCATGCCAACAGATAATATGATAAAATAGTTAAAAATCTTCGGAAATGAGGTGGGAAAGATGGCAGATGAGAATACGACAAAGAATATCGAAACCCAGTATCCCTTTGAATATACCCTTTCCCTGATCAACGGCAAGTGGAAGATCCGAGTGCTCTATCTCCTGTACGAAAACGGCGTGCTCCGTTACGGCGAACTGAAGAAAGAGGTCATGGGGATCACCCATAAAATGCTGGCCAAGCAGCTGAAGGAAATGGAGGTGGACGAACTCATCGTCCGCACGGAATTCCCTCAGATCCCGCCGAAGGTGGAATACTCACTGACGGAGAAAGGCCGTTCCCTCATCCCGGTGGTCAATGATATCTGCAACTGGGGCGAAGCCCACCGCCCGGTAGTAGACGGCGAAGTCATCGTCCATCGCTGGCACCTGAAATAACGAAAACCGGAAACAGCTTCGACTGTTTCCGGTCTTTTTTATGTTTCGAATGTGCAGTTATCGTAAAGACATCAGTATACCGGAATCAGCAGTTCGTCCCCCGGGTGGATCACGTAATTGTCCAGGCTGTTGACTTCGCAGATCATGTCCACCGATTTCCGGAGGTCTTTTTCGGATCCGTTGTAGCTTTGGGCCAGGCTCCAGACGGAGTCCCCTTCCGCCACTTTGATGATCGTGTACTGGGCGGGCGAAGAATGCCGCAGGTCGGACAGGCTGAAGCTGATGTGGATATACTGACTGAAAGCAAAGGCCGTCATCGCCAGCAGCATCCCGAGGAGGATCACTGTGCTGAAAAGACGGGCCGTATTGATCTGTACTCTTCTCGTTCTGTTCATTTGTTCGCACCTCCAAAACGTTTGTTCTCTCTTGTTCTTATAATAACAGAACAAACGTTTGGAATCAAGACCAAATGTTCAAAACAAATGTTTCATTTGTGTTACAGAATGTCTTTCTCTTTCATCGACTGCATGGCCTTGATGACGCCGATCTTGGAATACTCATAGGTGAGTCCGCCCTGGAAATAAACGATGTAGGGTTCCCTAAGCGGCCCGTCGGCGCTGAGCTCAATGGACGAACCCTGGACAAAGGCGCCTGCCGCCATGATAACCTGGTCATCGTAGCCGGGCATGTCCCAGGGCAGCGGCGTCACGAAGGAATCCACCGGCGCGGCTGCCTGGATCCCCTGGCAGAACGCCACCAGGCGTTCCGGTGTTCCCAGTTTCACGCACTGGATGATGTCGCTCCGTTCGTCTTCCGCACCCGGACAGACTTCATATCCCATGTTTTCAAACACTTTCGCGCAGAGCATGGCGCCTTTCAGCGCACCGTTCACGACTTTCGGCGCCATAAACAGCCCCTGCAGCATGGTCCGGGTCTGGCCGAAAGTCAGACCGCATTCCTTGCCGATCCCCACAGAGGTCAGCCGGTAGGACACCAGCCGGATCAGGTCGGCGCGCCCGGCGATGTATCCGCCGGTCAATGCCAGCCCGCCTCCCGGGTTCTTGATCAGGGAGCCCGCCATCACATCGATGCCGGCTTCCGTGGGTTCCCGGGTATCCAGGAACTCTCCGTAGCAGTTGTCCGCCATGCAGATGATGGACGGATCGATGCTTTTGACAAATCGGCAGCATTCCCCGATTTCGTCGATGGTCAGCGAACGCCGCCATCCGTAGCCCGCCGCCCGCTGCATGCAGACCATTTTCGTTCTGGGGCTGATGGCTTCCCTTAAAGCCTCCAGGTCGATGCTGCCGTCATCCTTCAGCTCCACCTGTTTGTAGGTCACGCCGTAATCCGCCAGGGAGCCGTCGCCGGGCTGCCCTTTGATGCCGATGACCTGCTCCAGGGTGTCATAGGGTTTTCCCGTGCAGTAGATCATCTCATCCCCGGGTCTCAGGATCCCCGTCAGGGTCAGGGTCAGGGCATGGGTGCCGTTGACGATGATGGGCCGGACGATGGCTTCCTCACAGCCGAACAGGTCCGCAAAGACCTGCTCCGTCACTTCCCTGCCCGGGTCGTTGTATCCGTAACCGGTGTTCCAGGCGAAATGCATGTCGCTGATGCGGTTTTTCTGCAGGGCCGCCAGCACCTTGTATTGATTGTATTCCGTTACGTCATCCAGTTTTGCGAAAGCGTCTTTCAGCTGCGCCTCCGCTTCCGAGATCTTCTCCAGGATCCCGGGATCGATCTTCAGTTCGTCGATCAGATACCGGTCAGTCTTCTTCACCGTTTCCCTCCTCAAATTCATCCAGCCATTCAAAGTTGTCGATCAGCGTTCGCTTGGTGTTCCGCTTGTGGGCGGCGTACAGCTGCGTTGTGGTGACGTTGTCGTGGTCCAGAAGCGCCTGCACGTCGAAAATGGAATTCCCTTCTTCGATCAGCGCCGTGGCCGCCGTCGCACGCAGCTTGTGGGGACTGTAGCCCTCCACTCTCCCCCGGGACATGCCGATGGAGGTGTATTTTTTCACCAGGTCCCGGATGGCCCGCTCGGTCATCCGCCGCTTCTGCAGTGACAGGAACAGGGCGTCTTCGTCCCCTTCCCGGATCTCGTCCTGCTTCGGCCGTTCCAAATCGATGTAATCCCTCAGCACCTTTTCCACCGAGCGGTTCAGGGGCATGGTGGATTCCTTCCCGCGTTTGCGGTAGATCTTGAATTCCCCCTTCTGGAAATCAAAGGAACTCAGGTTGAGCTGCTGCAGTTCGTAAAGCCTCAGCCCGTAGGTGATGAACAGCATCAGGATGGCCGTATCCCGGTACTTGGTCTTTTCCCAGTAGGATTTCTCCTTCGCCGTCAGGCCATTGCCCTCGAAGACCGCGTCGATCATTTTCTTCACTTCATCGATCTCCAGCCGCTTGATCTCCCGCTCGCCGGGTTTCGGCAGCTTGATGGGATCGAAACCGTCCGTGATGTTGTTCGGAATGATCTCGTCCCGGTACAGGTACTTGAAGAGAACCGACAGGGAGGATTTCTTGCGGGACAGGGAACGGTTCCCGTTCTCATAGATGTAGACCGCGGTTTCCGTTTCCACCCGGTAATGGCGGCAGTAATCGTTGATATAGGCGTTCACGTCCCGGGCTTTGATTTTCCCGAATTCCTCCGCCGTGATGTCCGCCGGACGGGTGGCCTTCGTCAGGGCCGTCTCCTTTACCAGGTATTCGCAGAAAAATCGGATGTCGAACAGATACGCCAGCCGGGTGTTGGGCAGGACGCCGGTGCGAAGGTAGGAGAAAAAGCCCTTCATGAACGAAGGCAGTTCCAGCTCCAGTTCCCGGCTGCGCTCCATGATTTCATGCTCCCGCCGGACGATGTTGTCCGGTTTGCTGCTTTTATTATGAATGCGTACTTCTTTCTTGTCTTCTCGTCTTACCGCCATGTTTCACTCTCCCAATAGCGAAGGATCTCTTCCAACGCTTCCTCTTTGTTTTTATGGCTCAGGTCGACCCAGTGCAGGCCGCTGTAGCGTCTCAGCCAGGTAAGCTGGCGCTTGGCGTAGCGGCGGGTATTGCGCTTGATCAGCCGGACCGCCTCCGCTTCGTCGTACTCCCCTTTCAGGTAACCGAAGACCTCTTTGTAGCCGATGCCCTTCATGGAGATATCGCTCTCCCGAAGGCCCATTTCCTGAAGACTCCGGACTTCATCGGTGAGTCCCGTTTCCATCAGAAGGTCCACCCTGCGGTCGATCCGTTCGTAGAGTTCTTCCCGGTCCCGGGTCAGCCCCACCAGGCAGCAGTCATAGTCTTCCACCGGAACAAAGGACTGTTCAAAGGGACGGACTTCCTCGCCGGTCCCGAGAATCTCCAGGGCGCGGATGATCTTCTTGGTGTTGTTGGGATGGATGCGTCCGGCCGCCTCGGGATCCTGTTCTTCCAGCAGGGCGTGCAGTGCTTCCGGCCCTTCTTTTTCCGCTTTTTTCTCCAGCTCCTTCCGAAGTTCATCGGTCCCGGGCCGGGGTGAGAAGTCCATTTCATAAATCAGGGAATGGATATATAGGCCGGTGCCGCCGGAGATCACGGGGACTTTGCCCTTTGACAGGATCTCCCGGATCGCCTCCCGGGCCCTCTTCTGGTATTCATATACGGAAAACGGTTCCCTTGGGTCGATCTCGTCCACCAGGTAATGCCGGACCGCTTCCCGTTCCTGCGGGGTCGGTTTGGCGCTGCCGATGTCCATAAAGCGGTACAGCTGCATGGAATCGGCGGAGACGATCTCGCCGTCCAGGCGCCGGGCGGCTTCGATGGCATATTCGGTTTTCCCCACTGCCGTCGGCCCGGCAATGATCAGTATACGGTCCTTCTTCATCTATACGATCCTTTTGAACATCTTCTCCATTTCCCGTTTGCCCATCCGGATGATCGCCGGTCTGCCGTGGGGACAGGAGAAGGGATTGCTGCATTTGGAAAGGGCCTGCAGCAGGGCCCGCACTTCTTCCAATCCCAGCCGGTCATTGGCTTTTACCGCCGCCTTGCAGGAATGCAGGATGATCCGATCCAGCGTCTTCTGGTCTTTGAAATCCGTGGAATCCGACACGCTGTCCATATAATCGTCCAGGAAGCGTTCCGCTTCGGACAGATCCATATAGGAAGGGATGGCGCTGACCTTGAGGCTCCGCCCCCCGAACTCCTCGACCTGGAAACCCGACCGGTTCAGGAATTCCATCCAGCCGGTTTCGCCCGATGCGGCAAACTTCAGGCCGGTCTCTTTGATGATCGGCGCCATGAGGATCTGCGGCGCGGACTCCTGCCGGTAGAAGGCGTCCAGGAACTGTTCGTAGAACACCCTTTCGTGGGCGGCGTGCTGGTCGATCAGATAAAAGTATTCTTCATCATAGGCGGCGATGTACGTGAGGAACACCACCCCCAGCACCGTCAGGGACGAAAGGTCAAACTGACGGTTGGCCCGGTTGTTCGTCCGGGGATCCTGTGCTGCGAAAGGCCTTTCCTCCCAGGGCTCTTCCGGACGCCGGACGGCAGTGGATTCCGCCGGCCGGGCGCGCCCTTCGCCGGGCTTTCTCAGGGAAATCACTTCGATCCCCATCTTTTCCTGGGTCCCTTCCGGGGTATTTCCACCGGGCAGGGGACGCCGGAAAGGCGCCGGCTCTTCCCGGACCACCGGGGTTTCCGGGTCATCCGGCAGTATCTTTTCTTTCAGTATAGTCTCTTCCGTAAACCGCCCCACCCCGTCCCGGGTGTTCAGCTTCTCGAAAATGCTGCGTCGGATCAGTTCACGGACCTTGTCCGGTTCATCGAAGCGGACTTCTTTTTTGTTCGGGTGAACATTCACGTCCACCGTTTCCGGCGGCACGTCCAGGAAAATATAGGCCACGGGATAACGGTTTTCAAAAATTTTGTCCCCGTACCCCAGGGTCACCGCTTCCTCGATGATCTTGTCGGCCACGTTCCGGCCGTTGACGAAATAGAACTGATTGCGCCTGGAACTCCTGGTATAGGTGGGGTTGGAGATATAACCGCTGACCCTCAGTCCCTCTTCTTCTCCTTCGAAGGGGATCAGGTTTTCCGCGGTCTCCTTCCCGAAGACGGCGAAGATGTTCTCCAGCATATCCCCTTTCCCGGAGGTGTGGAACATCATCTTTCCGTTGTTGATCAGGCGGAAACGGACACTCGGATAGGCCAGGGTCATCCGACAGATGAAGTCGATGATCAGTCCGCTTTCGGTATGGTCCTTTTTTAAAAACTTCAGCCGGGCCGGCGTGTTGTAAAACAGGTCCCGGACGATGATGGTGGTGCCGTCCGCCGCGCCCACGGGGACTTTTTCCGTGACGCTGCCCCCCTCGATGCCGATCCGTGTCCCGGTCACTTCTTCCGGGGTCTTGGTGATCATCTGGGTGCGGGTCACCGCGGCGATGCTGGCCAGCGCTTCGCCCCTGAAACCCAGGGTCTCGATGCCGGAAAGGTCGCTGTCCGTCTCGATTTTACTGGTGGAATGCCGCAGGAAGGCGATTTCGATGTCTTCCGACTGGATCCCGCATCCGTTGTCCGTGACCCGGATGAAAGTCTTTCCGCCGTTCTTGATCTCCAGCGTGATGGAATCGGCGCCGGCGTCGATGCTGTTTTCCACCAGCTCCTTGACGATGGAAAGGGGGCGGTCCACTACCTCGCCGGCAGCGATCCGGTCCGCCACGTGTTTGTCCAGGCTGCGGATCCTTCTTCTGCTGCGGAATTTCTGCACGTCCATCTGATTCTCCTTTTATCTCTTAATCTTCCTTCTCCACGGCCTCCCGGAGTTTCTCCAAGATCCGGAAAGCCTGGGAAGGCGTAATGTTCATGATATCGATTTGCCGGATTTCCTCTATGATCGGAT
Source organism: Bacillota bacterium (assembly GCA_017515705.1). Lineage (GTDB taxonomy): Bacteria > Bacillota > Clostridia > Peptostreptococcales > Anaerovoracaceae > RUG14258. The sequence goes on along the minus strand of JAFWFI010000198.1, from coordinate 7,877 downwards.
CCGGCGCGTAGCCGAAAAAGCTGATCTGTTCCGGCTGCGGCGGTTCGTCCGCCTTCGTTTCTTTATTGACAGCAGGCAGGCTCAGGGGCTGTCCCTGTTCCAGTTCATCCAGCTTCATCTGGGCAGATTCCAGCAGTGCTTTCGGCACGCCGGCGATCCGGGCCACGTGGATCCCGTAGCTGCGGCTGGCGCTGCCTTCCACGATTTTGTGGAGGAAGACCACGCTGCCCCCTTCTTCCAATACTTCCACGTTCAGGTTTTTAAAGCCGGGCAGCTGTCCTTCCAGCACCGTCAGCTCATGGTAATGGGTGGCGAACAGGGTCCGCACCTGGTTCTTTTCCCGGCACAGGTATTCCGCCAGGGCCCAGGCGATGGACAGTCCGTCGTAGGTGCTGGTTCCCCGGCCTACCTCGTCCAGGAGGATCAGACTGCGGGAAGTGCAGGTGTTCAGGATCCCCGCCAGTTCGTTCATCTCCACGAAGAAGGTGCTCTGCCCCTGGGCCAGGTTGTCCGATGCGCCGATCCGGGTGTAAATCCGGTCGACGATGCCGATGACCGCCCGTTCACAGGGAACGAAGCAGCCGGCCTGCGCCATCAGGACGATGAGGGCGTTCTGCCGCATGTAGGTGGATTTCCCCGCCATGTTCGGCCCCGTGATCAGCAGAAGGCTGCTGTCCTTCCGGTCGATAAAGAGGTCGTTGGACACGAAGGTCTCCCCGCCCATGCTCTGCTCGATGACCGGGTGCCGGCCTTTCTCGATGGTGATGACGTCGTCCTCCCGGATCCGTGGCTTTACGTAATCGTTCCGGGAGCTGACTTCGGCGAAGGAACACAGCACGTCCAGGGACGCCACTGCGGAAGAAGCTTTCTGGATCGCCGGGATGGATTCCTGGAGCGTCCGCCGGACCTCGAGGAACAGTTCGTATTCCATCTGGTTGATCCGGGTCTCGGCCCCCAGCACCACCGACTCCACTTCCTTCAGTTCCGGGGTGATGAAACGCTCGCAGTTCACCAGGGTCTGCTTGCGGATATAGTTTTCCGGCACCAGTTCATAATTGGACTTGGTGACCTCGATGTAATAACCGAATACTTTATTGAAACCGACCTTGAGGTTTTTGATGCCGGTGCGTTCCCGCTCGGTCCCTTCCAGGGAAGCGATCCACTGCTGCCCGTCCCGGATGGAATCCTTCAGCAGGTCCAGCTCTTCGGAATAGCCCGGGCGGATGATCCCGCCTTCTTTGATCGTAAAGGGAGGCTCTTCCACGATGGCCCGGCCGATCAGCCCGGTTTCCCTGCTGAAATCGGCGATCTCACCCGCCAGTTCGTCAAACAGGCGGACGCCGGTGCCCGTGATCTCGTTCAGGACGGCGGGCAGCGCCTCCAACGATTTCTTTAAAGCGATAACGTCCCTGCCGTTGGCATTCCCCACGGCGATCCGGCCGCAGAGCCGTTCCAGGTCGTAGATGGCCCTAAGCTCTTCCCTCAGGTCGTTGCGGCACAGATACTCGTCATACAGATATTCCACCGCATCCAGCCGGTTTTGGATCGGCCCGGCCTGGTTGAGCGGTTCTTTCAGCCATTGCTTCATTTTCCGGGCGCCCATGGCGGTGCCGGTCTTGTCCAGCACGCCCAGCAGGGAGCCCTGGGTCTTTTTATCGAAAAGAGTTTCCGTGAGTTCCAGGTTTTTTAGCGTGGCCTTGTCCAAAGACATATGGTCGCCCAGGTCCATCACGTCCAGCCGCACCAGGTGGGACAGGGACTGTTTCTGGGTCTCAAAGAGGTACTGCAGCAGCGCGCCCAGCGCCCGTACGCCTTCCGGAAGCTCTGCCAGCCCGATTCCCCGGAGGTCCATCACGCCGAACTGGCGCAGAATGACATCCCGGCAGGGAGCGGCGTCAAAATACCGTTCCTCGATGCCCCGGAGAAAACCTTCCGCCGAAGCGCCGATTTCCTCTTTTTCTTCCGGCAGGATCTGGGGATCGTGAAGGATTTCCTTTGCCCGGATCTTGACCAGTTCACTGATCAGGTCTTCCCGGAAGGACGGCCCGCGGAATTCCCCGCAGCGGATCTCACCCGTGGACAGGTCGCAATACGCCAGTCCGGCGCAGCTTTCCGACAAACGCAGGCAGGCCAGGTAATTGTTCTCCCCCTCCGACAGGGTCAGGGGGCTGGTCTGGGTGCCCGGCGTGACGATCCGGATCACTTCCCGCTTCACCAGGCCCTTGGCGGTGGCCGGGTCTTCCATCTGTTCACAGATGGCCACGTTGTAGCCTTTTTCCGTCAGTTTGGCAATGTAGGTGTCCGCAGCATGATACGGCACGCCGCACATGGGGGCGCGCTCCTCCATCCCGCAGTTCTTCCCGGTCAGGGTCACTTCCATGACCTTGGATGCGGTCAGCGCATCTTCAAAAAACATTTCGTAAAAATCGCCCAGTCTGTAGAACAGGATGCAGTCTTTGTACTGCTCCTTGGTCTTCAGATACTGCTGCATCATCGGTGTGTATCCCATTCGGTTACCTCTCCCTCGAGGCTGTAGGTCTTCGCCTCCGTGATCTTCACTTTCACGATCCGGCCCACCATCTCCGGTGTCCCTGCGAAATTCACAATCTTCATGGATTCCGTCCGGCCGGTCAGGGTCTTTTTGTTTTTACGGCTGGGTCCCTCCACCAGCACTTTTTCGATCCGGCCTTCATAGACCGCATTATTATCCGCCATCCCGGCGTCCAGGACTTCCCGCATCCGGTTGAAGCGTTCGTGCTTGACTTCCTCCGGGATCTGGTCGTCGTATTCCGCCGCCGGCGTTCCGGGCCGGGGGGAATACAGGAAGGTAAAGGCGGAGTCGTATTGGACTTCTGCCATCAGGGAAAGGGTCTCTTCGAAATCCTCTTCTGTTTCCCCGGGGAATCCAACGATGATGTCCGTGGTAATGGCAATCTGCCCGTCCGTCGCCTCCCGCAGTTTGCGGATCAGCTCCAGATAGGATTCCCGTGTATATTTCCGGTTCATCCGTTTCAGCACTCGGTTGCTGCCGGCCTGTACCGGCAGGTGGATGTGGCAGGCCAGCTTTTCGCAGTCCCGGTAAGCCCCGATCAGTTTGTCGGACAGGTCCTTGGGGTGCGAGGTCATAAAGCGGATCCGTTCGATTCCCTCTATTTTATTGATGGCATAGATCAGGTCCGCAAAATCCATTTCAAACCCGTCCGCCAGCCCGTAGGAGTTGACGTTCTGCCCCAGCAGCATGACTTCCTTCACGCCATCCGCCGCCAGTTCCCGCACTTCCTTCAGGATGTCTTCCGGCAGCCGGCTTCTCTCCCGCCCCCGGGTATAGGGCACGATGCAGTAGGTGCAGAAATTGTTGCAGCCGTACGTGATGTTCACAAAGGCCTTGAAGGGATACCGCCGTTTGGAGGGAAGTCCTTCAAAAATTCCCCGGTGTTCCGACCAGACGGAAACCACCTTCTGCCGTTCGTTCAGGATCCCCGTGACCAGTTCGGGCAGTTCGTGGATGTTGTGGGTCCCGAAGACCAGGTCCACCCAGCTGTATTTTTTCCGGATCGCGTCGATGATGTGCTGCTGCTGCATCATGCATCCGCAGACTCCCACGATCATTTCCGGCTTTTCCCGGTGCAGGCGCTTCAGCTGCCCCAGGCTGCCGAAAAACCGCTTGTCCGCATTTTCCCGGATGCTGCAGGTGTTGATGAGGATGATGTCCGCCTCCGCCCGCTTCTGGGTCTCCGAATAACCCATTTCCTCCAGCATGCCCGCCATAATTTCCGAGTCGTGCTCATTCATCTGGCACCCGAAGGTCATGATATGGTAAAGCTTATTCATCTATCGGATTACTCTCCTTGTTCAATCAATTATTCCTTAAATTTAAATTATACCATACAACACTTCGGAATTCTAACACTATTTCAACAAAAGAGCCCGCGGATTATCCGCGGGCTCGGTGCCTTCGTCAGACTGTATTATTGCTGTTTTTCCAGCAGATCCATAAAGGACTGGACGGTGGAAATGTCCGCCAGGTCTTCCTCTTCCAGCACAATGCCGAATTCCTCTTCGATGTACATGGCGACATCCATGATGTCCAGGCTTGTCAGCTGCAGGTCATCGATCAGGTGGGCATCCGGCGTAATGGCGGATTCATCGATCTGGAAGTTGCTGACCATGTATTCTTTGATTTGTTCAATCATTGGATTCTCTCCCTTCAAGTGTCATTCTAAAAGGTATTATACAGCAACCCGCTGTCAAATCAATACTAATTTTGCATTTTTCATAAAGGGGTCTCCCGGGTCCTGGATGCGAGCCTTCGGAGCTCGGGGTCACCGGACGCATTCCGGTACAGGCCCCAGATTTCCACGAGCCCCGGGTCGCCCGCGAACAGACCGCATCCGGCGCTTTCTGAAAAAGCCTGTTTTTGGAGCGGGTTTTCTTCCGATGAAAGCATTGAGGTCTGCCTGATATAGTCTTCAAGATACATGGCTGCCGCATCCCCCTTCCTCTTCCGCCTGCATAAAAGCGCGGATCTTCCGTTCACTGAGACGGATGGACTGCTGGATGGCGGTTTTGGAAACCCCCAGTTCCCCGGCGATCCGTCCCAGCGATTTCCCCTGTGCCCGGAGGGAAAGCACTTCCCTCTGCCGCTTTGTCAGGACTTCTTCCCCGTGGATGTCCAGAAAGTCCTTCAGCTCCCGGAGACTGTTTTTTCTGACCTGACGGATGTCATCCGTCATCTGCCGGTGGATATCCCTTAAAAGGCCCCGGTCTTCTTCCGCCGGTTCCGATTCCAGCTTCTGTGCCACGATTGCCCGCGTCTGCTCGTATTCCCGCAGTATGGTATTCCATTCCATCGAATCACCCCTTTCATACATTTTGAAACAATGTTAAATAATGTATTTCATACTATAGAATATTTTACTTAAACTGTCAACGGATTTCTGTAATTTTATTGCAATCTATAACAAAATATTCCTGTACATTCGATTCGATTTCGATTACAATATTACGGTGGTCATGTTCATTCGAGCTTTTATATAGATAAATGGAATAAGGGAGGTAACGGCTATGAATGGAAAACTGGGATTTGATCCGGACAAGTATTTGGAGGAACAATCCAAGTACATCCTGGAGCGCATCAAGGACGGCCAGCGGCTGTACATTGAATTCGGAGGCAAGCTGATCTACGACAAGCATGCCAAACGGGTCCTGCCCGGCTTTGACGAGAATGCGAAGATCAAACTGCTGTCCCGGCTGAAAGACCAGCTGGAGATTATCATCTGCATCTACTCCGGCGATATCGAACGCAACAAGACGAGGCACGATTTCGGGATCACCTACGACGCGGAGGTGCTCAAACTCATCGACGATTTCCGGAGCTACGAGCTCAGCGTCAACAGCGTGGTCATCACCCGCTACACGTCTCACCCGGCCACGGATGCTTTCATCACCAAGCTTCTTCGGAGAAACATCAAGGTCTACACTCACCAGAAGACGGCCGGCTACCCCACCAACGTGGAAAAGATCGTCAGTGACGAAGGTTACGGCGCCAATCCCTATATCGTGACCACAAAACCCATCGTTGCCGTCACGGGTCCCGGACCCGGCAGCGGCAAACTGGCCACCTGCCTGAGCCAGCTTTACCATGAAAACAAGCTGGGACGCAAGGTCGCCTACTCCAAGTTCGAGACCTTCCCGGTCTGGAACCTTCCGCTCAAGCATCCGCTGAATGCGGCTTACGAAGCGGCCACCATTGACCTCAATGACGTGAACATGATCGACTCCTTCCACCTGGAAGCCCACGGCGTCAAAGCGGTGAACTACAACCGGGACCTGGAAATGTTCCCGGTGATCAAGCGGATCATCGAGCGCATCACCGGCGAGGAATCCATTTACCAGTCCCCCACCGATATGGGCGTCAACCGGGTTGGCTTTGCCATTACCGATGACGAAGTGGTCCGGGAGGCTTCTCTTCAGGAGATCATCCGCCGTTACCTGATCGCGAAATGCGATTACAAGGTAGGCAAGGTCACCGAAGAAGCGCTGAGCAAAGCCAAGCTCCTGATGGACGACTATAACCTGCACGAGGAAGACCGGAAAGTGGTCCTGCCTGCCCGGGAAAAGGCGGAACAGGAAAACAAGGGAAACGATGAAAACGGCCAGATTTCCGTCATGGCGCTGGAACTGCCCGACGGCACCATCGTTACCGGCAAGAGCTCCAAGGTCATGGATGCGGCTTCTGCCTGCGTCCTGAACGGGATCAAGGAACTGGCCGGCCTGGCGGATGAACTGCACCTGATCTCCCCGGTGGTCCTGGATCCGATCCAGTACCTGAAATGCAATGTCCGGCGGAAAGACCAGGCGGCTCTAGACCTGGGCGAAATGCTGATCGCCCTGACCATCTGCGCAGCCACCAACCCCACGGCAGAACTGGCGCTGGAAAAGCTTTCGCAGCTGAGAGATTGCAAGGCCCACAGCACCATCCTGATGAACAAGAACACGGAAATGGCCCTGCTGGACCTGGGCATCGACTGTACCAGCGATCCGGTATTCCAGTCCCAGAACCTGTTCTACGTATAAACAAAAAACACCGATGCCCCGCTTCAGACGGGGCATTTTTATGTCCGTTCGTTACCGAATGAACAACAGCAGTTTCATGAGGTTTCACCTTCCGTTTTCTCTTTCTTCTTCGCCCACCGTGGCGCCAGGGAAATGATGAAGACGGTGGAAACGATCATCAATGCGCCGACCCAGTCCATGAACACCCAGGGGATCCCGAACCAGATAATGGCGATGATCGCCGCCGTCAGCGGTTCCACTGCGGCATACAGGACCGCAATGTCGGAGCCGATGATCCGAACGCCATCCATAAAGCAGAAGAAAGACAGGATCGTTCCGAAAAGGACCACGCCGCCCGTCGCCAGTACAGCGGCCCAGTCCAGTGTCCCGGCGCCCAGTGCCCAGGGCGGCCGGATAAAGAACATCACGATGCCTCCCAGCATCATGCCCCAGCCGTTGACCCGAAAAGTGTCAAACTTGTGGAGCATCCGTCTCGGCTCCAGGGAATAGAAGGCCATCAGCACTGCAGAAGTCAGGCCGATGATCAATGCGTATTTTGAGAATACCAGGGAATGGATGTTCCCGTGGGTGGACAGCACAAACAGCCCTCCGATAGCCAGCAAAACCGCTGCGGTTTCGGACTTGCTGGGCAGATGGCCGGCTCTTAACGCCACATAGACGACGATGATGACGGAACCGGTATACTGGATCAGCGTTCCGGTTGGCGCATTGGAAAACTGGATGGCGCCGAAATAGGTGATCTGCACCCCCGCCATTCCCAGGATGCCGTACAGCAGGAGTTCGATGACATCCCTGCGGTCCTTCCACAAATCGAAGGTGCTCCTCCCGTTTTTGATCATGGACAGGGACAGCATGATGATCCCGGCCGCCAGCAGGCGGACGGTGGTCAGCCAGACTGCGTCAAAGCCTCTTTCCTGAAACAGGAACTGGCCGAAGGTGCCGGACAAGGCCCAGCATACTCCGCCAAAAGAGGCCAGAAAAGCACCCTTCACGAAACTGTCTTTTTTCAGAAACATTGTTACACTCTCTCAATAAAAAACGCTCTGTATTAACCGATATTAATCTGATTATACAACAGAGCGCTTATTTTTTACATCTTTTTTTATCGTTTACCGGATCGCCGTATGAACGCAGATGTTGAACCGTTTCGGGATCAGTTTGATGTCCAGCGGGAACGTAGGACCCTTTTCGCCGTCGATATCCACGCCGGTATGCTTTTCGGTTTCGATCAGGATATTGTCGGTTTTGATGAACTCCACATGCGGGCTCTTGAAATGAACCCTGCGCAGGAACTGATTGAC